>JAIXVT010000304.1 GCA_027482725.1 Pseudomonadota bacterium
GTTGGCCTCGCCCGCCGCAAACAATCCCGGCAAGTTGGTCATCAACGAATAGTCCACCCAAAGCCCGCCCATGGTGTAATGAACGGCGGGGTAAATGCGCATGGGGTTTTTGTAAGGGTTTTCTGCGGTAATTTCGTGATACATGTCGAACAGGTTTCCGTAACGCTCACGGATTGCGGATTCTCCATCGCGTTTGATCGCCGCACTAAAATCCAAATAAACCGCGCGTCCGGTTTGACCTACACCACGGCCTTCGTCACACACGACTTTTGCAGCACGCGAAGCGATATCTCGGGGGACCAAGTTCCCAAAGCTGGGATAACGGCGCTCCAAAAAGTAATCCCGGTCTTCTTCTGCGATTTGCGACGGATTTTTTGCACAATCTTCTTTTTTCTTCGGCACCCAAACGCGGCCATCGTTCCGCAACGATTCGGACATCAATGTGAGTTTAGCTTGGTAATTCCCCGACACCGGAATACACGTCGGATGGATCTGTACAAAACAGGGGTTTCCAAACAAAGCGCCGCGCTTGTGCGCGCGCCATGCCGCCGTGACGTTAGAGTTCATTGCGTTCGTCGATAAAAAATACACGCGACCGTAACCGCCAGTTGCCAAGATCACCACATCAGCCGCGTGGCGCTCAATCGCCCCAGTATGCAAATGACGGGTGATAATCCCGCGCGCTTTCCCGTCTACCATCACGATGTCTAAAAGCTCGCGGTATGGGAACAACTCCACTTTCCCTTTATCCACTTCTTTCATGAGCGCGCTGTACGCGCCAAGCAACAATTGTTGTCCGGTTTGTCCACGCGCATAAAACGTACGCGAAACTTGCGCGCCACCGAAAGACCGATTGGCGAGCTCTCCGCTATACTCCCGAGCAAACGGTACACCCTGAGCAACACATTGATCGATAATGTTGACGCTGTTTTGAGCCAAACGGTACACATTGGCTTCACGCGCGCGGTAGTCCCCGCCCTTCACCGTGTCGTAAAACAACCGCCAAATGCTGTCGCCGTCGTTGGGATAATTTTTAGCTGCATTGATCCCACCCTGTGCAGCGATGGAATGGGCGCGGCGAGCAGAATCGTGAATACAAAAACTTTTCACATTGTAGCCAAGTTCTGCCAGTGATGCTGCGGCAGCGCCCCCAGCTAGGCCGGTGCCCACCACAATCACATTATATTTGCGCTTATTGGCGGGGTTGACCAACTTCATGTTGGCTTTATAGTTGTCCCATTTTTTTTCGATAGGACCTTCAGGAATTCCAGAGTTGAGTTCGATCATTGTGCGGGTCCTCCGATGGCATAAAGGTAGATGGGAATGAATAAGAATCCGGCGGAAATCACGACGGCCAAAATCAGTCCCAAGGTATAAATCGGCTTAGAGAAACGTGGGTTCATTGCCCCCAAACTCTGGAAGGCGCTCCAAAATCCGTGGCGATAATGCGCACCCAAAAAAATCATCGCGCCCACATAAAACGCAACCCAAAGCGGGTTTTGAAACGTTTCAAACACCACGCGGTACAAATCCCACACCATCACCCCGTCTACGGTTGCGGTGTAGCCTTCTTCCATTTTGGGTCCAAATCGGAATTGCCAGATGTGAACCACCAAAAAAACCAACAACACAAGACCGGAAAAGATCATGTTGCGTGATCCCACCGTATTTTTTGTGGGCCCGCCCTTGGTGCGGGCGTGCTCATAAGCCACCAAGCGCGCGGCTTTGTTTTCGCTGGTGACTTGGATCGCAACAATGATGTGCAATAAAATCACCGCAGCCAAACCGATTTCGGCCAAAATTAAAACCGGCCCCAACGCATGCAGTTTTGCCGCATACGTGTTGATAGCGTCACCTGAACCCGAATAAAGCGTGAGGTTTCCTAAAAGGTGCACCAATAAAAAAAGGACGAGGGATAAACCCGACGCCCCCATGAGGTATTTACGACCGAGACTCGATGTCAGCATTTTTTTGAGCGGTACCATATACCGATAACCTAGCGTAGTTTCAACCGATTCTCTACTTGATAAACATCAGTTTACGACACATTCTACCCCCATGCTGATTGATCAAATCAATTTGAACCAGCTTCGGGTTTTTGAGTCCGTCTTCCGAACCAAGAGCATGACTCATGCAGCAAAAGAATTGCACCTTACGCAATCCGGCGTCAGTCAGCATGTAAAATCTCTAGAGGACATTCTAGAAATTAAGCTATTTGATCGTATAAAACAAAAACTGATTCCTACCCCCGCCGCAAAAGAACTCTACCGGCACACCGCAAAGAGTTTCGAAGAAATTGAAACGGCGCTCATGCGTTTAAAAAAAACCGACGAAGAACTCTCCGGGCTCGTGCGCATCGGGGTGCCGATTCAGTTTGGCAATAACGTCTTAATTCCTTTGATTGCAGAGTTTCAGAAAAAATTTCCACGAATTCAGTTTTATCTGAAACAAGGATTCACCCACGACATGGGCAAAGCGTTACTTGCGGACGAACTTGATTTCGCGTTTGTGGACGGCTTTCATATTGAAAAGGGCATCGTTACCGAAGAGGTTTATAACGAGGTTCTGGAACTTTGTTACTCCGAAAATCTTGCCATCAAACCCAGCGATGATGCGGGCCTTGATGAACTCCGAGATTTTCCTTACGTCGATTACGAGCAAGAACAGTCTATTTTGAAAAGCTGGTTCAAGCACCATTTCGGAGCCCGCCACCCCGAAGTCGAAACCCGGTTATTTATTTTAGATGCTCAGGCAATTGCAAAAACCATCGAGCTTGGTGTGGGAATTGGCGTCATTCCCGGCCACCTTTTTGAAAAAATGATTCGTCAGGGAGTGCCCCTCACCGCCATTAAGGGTTCGGGAAAACCGTTATTGAATCGGATCAGCGTTGCAGCGGTAGAGGACAAAACCTTGTCGTCTGTGGCTTTATCTGTTTTAAATCACTTGAAACAACGCCTATCCGAGCCTGAACGCGCTCGCGCATAAATGCCAAGGTCAACCCTTCGCCGGTTTTATCGAGATAAATCAGCGTCGTGATGTCATCTGACTTGAATTCAACGGGGAGAAACCTACAATAGGGTAAGATGACGACCGAACCTCCCGAAACGCCTTGGATTCCGCTCGTTGAATTTTCGGCTAAAACTGGACTCAGTCTGTCAACTCTCCGTCGCTACATCAAGGCAAACAAGATCGCTTGGAAACTCATGGATGGTCGCTACCTGATTCAAGCCAATCAGTCATTGTCACCTAAGCCCGAGCTATTCCACACCCAAGACCCGCAAACCGAAAAAACACTCGAAACGATTCAACTGCTTTGTGAACGTATTGATCATTTAGAAAACGAACTCCGACGCACTCAAGTCGACCTTGCTGAGCTCAAAACCCTTATCGCATTTTACGAGGAAAAATGGCCTACCAACGCGTAATTCCATTTAGCTTTCTTTTTTTTCTCGGAACCCTAATCAATTTCCTCACGTCGGCTCCCAGTTTTTCGACCCCAGAAAATGATCGTTACTATCGAATTGAAGGCGTGGCCGTACTCCCACCCATAAATAATTTGGACGGGATTTTTAACACTCCCATCCAAGACCTTGCCGAAAAGGTAATGAAAGACCATCCCCGGTTTTCGTTCCGGAGATCTGACGGACTCCAAAAAATTTTTTCCGAGTCCACACTTCCCTATTTTGAAGCCGTAAAAGATGCACTGGTTATCAAGCGCACCGCCTCGGCACTTGGAGTGGATTCTTTAGTTCGGGTCAAACTGAATAAACTCTCAGATCAATTCGATGCAACGTTTGAATGGGTGATTGCATCTCGGAGCGAAGTGATTGCCCGCGTGGGGTTTTCCTGTGCAGAACACGAAATCATGGGTCGCCTTGAAACAGCACTTCGAGAGCTCATAGAAAAAGCCCCATTTCTTGGACATATCAGCGGAATCGACGGGGACAAAATCACGTTGAATCGCGGAAGAGATTTAGACTTAAAAAAAGGGCAACGCCTAAAGATTGAAACCCTGGCCGAAGTCAAAAAACATCCCCTGACGCTAACCGTAGAAGAGTGGATTTATAAACCTGTAGGGTTACTAGAAATTTACGCCGTGGATGACACGCTGGCTTTTGCAAAACCCATTCACCAAGAGGGAACCACACCTTTTTTACGTTATCAAAAAATCACAGAAGTTCTCGCTCCAGCTCCTCTCCCCACTGAATCGACGACGCCACAGGATCTCAAAGATCCCCTCCGCATGGGTTGGGTCCGGGGTGCATTGGGATTCCACAGTTATGCGCGTGAGATGGGACCCACCAGCGGCACTGCAAAAAGTGAATCGAATTTAGGGTTGGGCACTCAA
>JAIXVT010000028.1 GCA_027482725.1 Pseudomonadota bacterium
ATTACCGGAGTTGAGCATGTTCGGGAAACCATTCCTTATCCCCGATTGATCAACACGTTAAAACCTTAAGTTTTTTAGCCGTGGATTCTACGATCATCAGTGCAACAACCGACCACTTGCTTCACGTGGTCTTGATTCATCCCGAAATCCCCCAGAACACCGGGACGATTGGCCGCTCCTGTGTCGCCATGAATGCGGTGTTACACTTGGTCAAACCGCTTGCGTTTGACATTGATGAAAAAGCGGTGCGCCGAGCGGGATTAGATTACTGGAAGTTTTTGGACCTGCGTATGCACGAAAACCTTGAGGAGCTCGAAGTCGGACTCCCTAAAAATGCGCCAAAGTATCTGATTGAAAACAAACCGAAGTTCCCCGCGGTAGGGCCGATCTATCAAGCTCAATTCATGCCCCCAAGTGTTTTGATTTTTGGACGTGAAACCACAGGGATTCCGGATGACTTTTTGGCGCGCTACCCGGACCGGGTCTTTGATCTCCCCATGTTCAGCCCACGCGTGCGATCTTTGAATTTATCCAACTGCGTGTCCGTGGTGATGTTTGAAGCTTTACGACAGATAAAAAATTGGGCCTAAATTTTTCTGGCTAAGGTTTCTCTGGCCAGTCTTGTCTCGGGTACCTTGCGCGGTATTCTTTACGAACTTCGGCATAGGATCCGGCCCAAAACGCGGCAAGATCAGACGTGGTCTGGATCGGACGCTGGGCCGGAGAGAGCAAGACAAACTGGATGGGGATTTTTCCGCCGGCGACCGTAGGGGTCTGCTTCCATTCAAACGCCAACTGGAGCTTCATCTCGACTTGCGGGCGCCCCGATTCATAATCAATTTTATAAGATCGGCCCGTTTTAGATTTCAGCACGGGTGGCGCGATACGACTCAGCTGCTGAAGCTGCTCGTAAGAAAGCCCCAATCCCACTCCGTCGTGATCCGAGGATTCTATTTTCTCCAAAACATCCTTCAACCGACGACACCCCTTCACACAGGACTCTAGGTCGCTGGATTGAGAAAACGGCTCTCCCTCAAATCCGTGAGATTTTGCAAAATCGATTCTTGAACGGAGCGCACGGTATCTCGGCAAAACACCCAAAATTTGCTCCCGATCTCCACGCCGAATAAAGTTCAACAACTCCCTTTCACAATCTTCTGACTGAGCAGGATTCCAGTGGTCATCTTTCCATATCAGTTTCCCTAGGGTGACCTGATGCCGTGAAACAATCCTATCTTCTTTTTCTAGATAACGGGTTTCTGTAGAGACAACGCCAAGATCTTTGTTTTCGTGAAGAAAAAATCGCCTCGGATCCATGACCTTAAAGTTTAGTTTTTCCTGTGATGTAGAGGCCCAGACATGATCACGCTTTTCTTGGCGAGGATTTAAATCAAAAGAAAAAGTTTGATCTTGGACTTCCGCACGATCTGCAAAAAACGTGAGCCACCAACGTAGGGTCTGATCGAGCATTTGGGCCTGAGGTAACGCATCCTTTTGGGTTTGATCTTGGAAAAAATAGCTTTCCAGCCGGGAACGGAGAGGATGAGGAATTGGCGGCCCAGAAAAAATGTCATGGAGATCCCCGTGAGATGGGGCGCCTTCTTGAGTCACCAAATAAACATTCAACGCTCCTGCAAAATCTTTTCGACTAGGAGCCCGCGATAAAAATGCAGCCCATCGGGGATATAACGGAATTTTTGCAGTTTTTTTCCCCAACTGGGTAATACCGTGGGAATCGGTAAGCCCCCAGTCGCTTAAATGATTTTCTGCAGTTTGAATCAGTGAATACGGTGGCGATTCAAAAAATTTAAACTGCTCCAAACGGTTTACCCCCCAAGACTTAAGCCACAACAAGGGTTCTGCCCAATCTGATGTCGTCACCTGTGGGGGATCATACTCACGGAGGACTTCGTGTCTCCCCCAAAGTCGGAGAGCTTTTCCGGGCCGAACTCGTCCCGCGCGTCCTGCCCGTTGGTCCGCGGATGCTTGCGAAACTCGCTGGATCTCCAATCGATTTACAGCATGGGTGGCATCGAATCGAGCCCGCTTGGCCCAGCCGAAATCCACAACGGTATCGACATTGGGGATGGTGAGCGAAGTCTCGGCGATATTGGTGGAGAGCACCCAAACTCCCCCTTTTTCAGCTTTTTTCAACGTGTTTTGCTGAGCGGACAGATCCAAACCTCCGTGCAGTTCGGCATAGGGTTGACTTTCCGAATTCAACACCTCTGCGCACCAACGCATCTCTTTTGCACTCGGTAAAAAACAGAGCACGCTCCCTGGGTGGATGGATTCGACATGATTTTCTTTTACCCATTCACAAGCCGCGCGCATGGCGTCTTGAACCCCGGTGCGACTAGAGTCATAGGATTTTTTTGCGTACTCCGTCTGAATAGGGAACGTGCGACCCGGAACCTTAAACACCGGGGCGTGATCTAAAAACTGCGACACTGCATGTTCATCCATCGTTGCGCTCATCACAATCAATTTGAAATCGGGACGCAGCGTTTGCAATTCGCGCAAGAACGCTAAAGACAAGTCCGTCGTCAACGATCGCTCGTGGAATTCATCCAAAATCACACCGTCCCAGTGGGATAACTCCGGATCCTCCATCAGTTTGCGAATCAACAAGCCTTCGGTGATCAGCAAGATCCGCGTCTTAGCGGATAGACGGGAATCAAAGCGCACTTGATATCCCACCTCTTGGCCAAGCTCTAAACCCATTTCCTGTGCAATTCGTGCTGCCAAAAGTTTTGCCGCGACCCTACGGGGTTGCAACATCATCCAGCGCCCTGATACCCACTGGGGCACTTGTGTGGACTTACCGGCACCGGGCTCGGCACTGATCACCAAGCTGACACGCGCGCGCAAAGCTAAATGAAATTCATTTTTAATTGCGGTGATAGGGAGAACTTTGGGATCGAATTGGGACATTACCCCTAGAATCATACGGGATTTTGGACCGCTCTAGAGATACAATTTCAAGGTGCATTCCGTCCATCACGCTGTCATTTTAGGTCCACGCCTCGACGATTCGGCATCAATCTCGGAGTCACCCCGCAGCGTCAATATTGCGAGTTTATCCGAAGCCAGGTTTATCGGTCCTAAATCGCTGTTTGTCGTCGATGGCGGACAAAACGCTTACTCTCGGTTTATCCAATTCTGTCCCGGTCCGTGGAAAACGACACTCTGGCTTGGAGACGGCGACTCGGGAAAACCCATTCCAGGTGTTGTGTCTCAGCCCAAGCCCACACAAGACGAATCCGACTTTGAATTTACGCTACGGCACTTGCTCCAAGAGACCACTCACGTCCGTGCGTATGGATTTTTATCTGGACGCAAAGATCATGAATGGATGAACGTCATGACCGCTTATCGGTTTTTACAAAGCAATCGTTCTGTTTGCCGATTTGATTTTGATCCCCACCATACCCCGTCCATCCTACTCCTTGGTTCGGGGTCACACCGCGTTTCCCTTCGGGGCACATTTTCTATTTTGTCTTTGGTGGAAAACTCGCTGACCGTGACAGGTGCTGTAGACTACCCTCTCGCGGTTGCAACACCCCTTTCCCCGTTCTCAACGCTTGGACTTTCAAATCAAACCCACCAAGATCAACCCGAGTCTGTTGAGCTGACCTGTAGAGAGCCATTGATCATTTTTTGTGAAGGGGTTTTCCCCAAATGAAATCCTCTTTGGCAGTACCGTTTTTCATCACGCTTTGTGGGGTGATTGCTGCGGGCTTTTGGTTCCAACGCCGATTCCAAAAAATCTCCTCCCAAAAAGCGGATCAACTCTTGATGGCACGAAAACTGAGTTTGCCCGCATTTGTGGGAACCCTGGTCGTCAGCTGGTACGGGGGCATCTCTGGGGTAACTTCACTGAGTTTTGAATATGGAATCTACAACTTTGTCACTCAGGGAGTGTTTTGGTACGCAACCTATCTCGCGTTCGCATTTTTTATCCTCCCCAAACTGTCACGGGATCACGCGTCAACTCTGCCCGAACTGATCGGCAATCGGTTTGGCCAAAAATCGCGCAAATTTGCCGCGATTTTGTCGTTTTTTAGCGTGCTCCCCTTTGCTTACGCCAGCGCGCTTGGGATCATCTTGGGCTATGTTGTGGACTGGCCACTATGGGTTTCTATTCCTGTCAGCACTTTAATCCTACTGGCCTATTCGTTGGTGGGCGGGATACGGACGATCCTTGCGGTGGAATTTTTCCAGTTTTTGTTGATGACGGTTTCCGTATTTGGCGTTGTGATTCTTGCCTATTTGGAATGGGGCCCACCACAGGCAGCGCAGCTCCCTGCCTTACACTATCAATGGGATGGTGGCCGCCCTTGGAGTGAGATTTTGGTTTGGGGTTTTATCGCGCTTGGAACGTGGGTGGATCCGCTTTTTTATCAGCGCTCCTTTACCGTAGCCAATACCCGCACCGCGCAACGCGGGATCATTTGGGCGACCCTGATTTGGTTTTTATTTGATATCGCAACAACATTAAGTGGTCTTTATGCCCGTGCTTATTTTGAATCGGCAGGAGCACAATTCGCTTATTTTCATTTGGCTGAACACGTGCTTCCTGTTGCCTTGGCTGGGGTGTTTTTTGCGGGTTTAGCATCCGCTGCGATGGCGGCTTTAGACTCCGGTTTGTTTTCCGGGGCATCATTGATTGCAAATGATTTGATCTCTGGACCGTTTCAAACAAAGAACCTCAAACGAGGTCTGATAGGATCGGCACTGGTAGTCATGGGAGTTTCTCCTTTTTTTGATGGAAACATTGCAGAAATTTGGAAGTTTTTTGGATCGCTGGGATCTGCGTGTTTATTGGTGCCTTGGGGCGCAGCCTTAATGATGCCCAAAATGACATCCCAACGTTTTTTTTTCACCATGGCGGCTTCGGCGATCGGATTTATCACGGGATGGGTACTCAAGCATTTTGGAATCATCGGCTTTGAGCCTTTCTACGGGGGGATTTTTTTTGGGGTAATCGCACTCGGTTTTTTTTGGATCCGGGCAAAATGAAATGACGAAAACAAAATTATTTCTTGCCGTTTTTTTTAC
>JAIXVT010000045.1 GCA_027482725.1 Pseudomonadota bacterium
AAAGAATCGGCTAAAAGCCGCTCTAGGATTAGCTATTGTGGTTCTTCAAAAGCTTTCTTTTACGCGGAGACTTTACAACAACATTCCACATCATAACGGAGTCCTTCTTTAACGTGCGATTTCATCGGGGAGCCGAAAATCTGATCTCGGAGACAACGAAACCCGGTGGATTTTTGGTCCCGGCGGTAGCGTCGTTCGTTTAAACTGTTGGCTATAAAAACGCTTGTAGAATATCTCATGAGTACGTAGCACCTGATCAGAGAATTCATGATCTTTGAATGCCATTCGTGCAAGCGCAAGTGTTTTTTGTGCGCTCGCTCCCATCACGAGGGTATGCCACAAAATAAAATCGTGAATCACATAGGGACCTAAAGTGTCCTCGGTCACTTGATCGGGGAGCAGTTCCGGGGTGATCGGAGCGTCTAATATTTTTTGTAAAGTTGAGGTCAAAGTCCGCGATGCGCTCAGCGCGATATGGTAGCGCACCAATTTTTGAACAGATGTTTTGGGGAGTCCGCTATTGACGGCATAATGCGCCATATGATCCGCATTATACGTGCACCATCCCAAAGCAAGTTCGGATAAATCCCCGGTGCCCACAACCAATCCCCGGTACTGATTGGCAAGGTCAAAGAGGAGTTGAGTCCGCTCACGGGCCTGAGCGTTTTCTAAAGTAATACTGGCCAACGGAGCGGCATCTGTTAACCCCGCAACCAAGTCTTGGAGGTGCTGTTCTACAGAAGATTGAATGGGAATAGTGCGGATTTCATCACAGTGCACGGCTTGCATCAAATCCGTTGCCAAACTTTGTGTACGTTGAGACGTGACTTGGGCAGGCATCGGCACACCAATAAGTTTAAGGCGACGCCCAGAAAGCGCACGCACACGGTCCGCCACCAATAACGCCAGCGCAGAATCCAATCCTCCCGATATTCCAACAACCAAGGAATCCACTTTGGATGCCACAGCCCGGCTCCATAATCCCTGCGCCTGGATCATGAGTGCATCTTCTTCTTCCATGAGATCATCGACAAAGGGGGTTGCGCTCAAGGGACGAAAGAGAACGGGAGTTTGAGAAAACGAGTGCTCTGCTCCCATCAACGCTGATGCATCAAGAGGCACCCCAATTATTCCCGGGGATTTCCTTGCGATCGCTTGCTGGAACGCGACATCCCGTCCACGATCATGGTGGAGTCGTTCGACATCGAAATCCACGTAACCTGAATCGACCCGGGAATCAAAAGGCAGACGCTCGGTAATCATGTCGCCACTTTCTGCGGCAATGACGTGACCCCCAAAAACCGTGTCCTTAGAGGATTCGCCCAAACCCGAACTCAAGTACAAATACCCACTCATGGTGCGGAGCGACTGGACGACTACAAGGTGTTGACGTACCCGTGCTTTACCGATGGTTTCATTGCTCGCCGATAAATTGAAAATTAAATGCGCTCCCCCTAAGGCGAGATCATCCGATGGAGTCCGGGGCGACCAAAGGTCCTGACAAATTTCGATCCCAAAACTTACGGGGCCACAATCAAAACGCTGACCCGCATAAATCCGCACGGATTGACCTAAGACATCACTGGTTTCATCTACGTTTTCTCCGCTGGCAAACCAGCGCTGATCATAAAACTCTCCAAAATTAGGGAGGGTCCGTTTAGGAATAATGCCTTTGATTTTTCCCGACTGGAGAACGACAGCGCTGTTAAACCGACGTCCGTCGCGCAGAGACACTGGAGCGCCGACGATCCAGACGGGATTTTGACCTGGATTTTTTTTTTCGGTAGCCAGCTGCTGCTCAAGGAGCCAAGCCAAGGCGCGATCGGTTTGATCACGACAATCTTGGCTCAAAAACCAATCTTCGCAGGTGTACCCCGTCAGGCTGAGCTCCGGCGTAACAAGGATGGCCGGACCCATCGGGCTTAACTTTTCAAACTCGGTCCACATTGCGCGGACATTGGCCTCAGGATCCGCCAACTGCACGCGTGGAGCGATCCACGCGGTCCGTACAAACCCCAAAGACGAAAAACGTGGTGCGGAATTCGCCTGACTTTCGCTCACGCTAAAGGTTCTGCTGGAGCTGGGGCCTCTGATTGAGACTCAGAGCTTTCCTGGGGATTTGCTTCCGCATCTTTTTGAGCTTCTGTTGCCGTAGCCACAGTCAAAGCACGCTCGTTCAGTGTTGCGCCTTCAAATTTGGTGATCGCATCCTTGGCGTGATCGGGGTTTTCAAACTCGATGAACCCAAAGCCTTTAGATCGACCATTTTTTCTGTTAATGACCACTTGTGCGGATTTGACGGGTCCTACAATTTGGAAAACGGATTTCAGATCTGCGTTGTTGACCTCGAACGGGAGATTGCCTACAAATAATTTCATAAAAAAATCATGCCATCACTCTTCACTAAAATCATCCGCCGAGAAATCCCAGCTAAAATCGTTTATGAAACGGATCGTGTTATCGCGTTCCATGACATCAGCCCCATGGCAAAAGTGCATATCCTGATCGTTCCTAAACAAGAAACCGCCACAATCAATGATTTTAATGAATCGAGCGCTTCGGTGATGGCGGATTGTTTTCTGGCCGCAAAACAAATTGCCCAAGACTTTGGAATTGCCGAAAGCGGCTACCGTGTCGTTATGAATTGTAATGGCGATGCGGGGCAAACCGTGTTCCATGTGCACCTTCATTTGTTGGGGGGTGAGCCACTCGGGGGATTTGCCTGAGGCTGCATCAGGATTCTTTCGGACTCATGCCCCTTGCGCCGTGCTGCTGATGCGCCGGGGAAAAAGCTTGGGCGCAGAACTCGTTTTGAGTCATCCTGAGAGGCGCATCAGCAGCACGAAAGGAATTCGGTACTGCGCAATTTAAGCCTGATCAAAGGCCAATAAAGAATCACACTGAATTCTTTAATCCGTTTGCCTGCCGTGGCCGACGACCGTACCTACCCTTGGCTTGGGCGTCCCATGATTTGATTGTAGGCATTGTAAGCCGCAGTTTTATAGGCTTCGGCAAGTGTGGGATAATTAAATACGTTACGGATAAAATATTTTAAATCGCCATTCAGTTGCATCACGGCTTGGCCAATGTGAATGAGATCGGCAGCATTATCCCCGATAATATGCACGCCTAAAATCTGGTGCGAGTCGCGGTGAATGATGAGCTTTAACATTCCCCACTCATCTCCAACAATCTGTCCGCGTGCAATTTCTTTATACCGCGCACGCCCCACCACATACGGAATGTTTTGCTGCACACAATCCTCTTCGCTTTTTCCAATCGTAGAGATTTCAGGGATCGTATAAATTCCATAAGGGTATAAATCTAACCGCCCGACTTGTTCGTTGAGCTGGAACGCGTCACACACTGCGATTCTTCCCTCCTCCATCGACGGTGAATCCAAGGCAGGAAATCCCACCACATCTCCCACGGCGTAGATCCACGACACCTCGGTTTGATACATGGCATTCACTTTGAGCTGCCCCCTTGGATCCGGCTTAAGCCCTACCGCATCCAATCCCAAGTGATCTGTATTCCCTTGGCGCCCCATCGCCACCAAACATTTTTCCACGTCTATGACCTCGCCACACGTCAGCGTGACTCGGGCACCTGATTCTGTGAGCTCAAGTTTGGCGCAATCATTTTCCAATCGGATTTCCATTCCGAGATGACTGAACCGATCGATCATGTTACCTACGATTTCACGGTCAATGTTGGCCAGAATTTCATTTCGTTTATCAACCAAATACACTTTTGTTCCCGCGGCTTGGAATATGGAGGCGTATTCGCACCCAATCACTCCGGCACCAAAAACAATCATGCTTTTAGGGACATTAGGTAAGTCCAAAACCGAAGTACTATCCAGCACAGTCACCCCATCTGCGGGAACATGCTTGGGCGCAACAGGACGAGCCCCCACCGCGATTACGGCAATACGCGCAGAAATTTTTTGAGTCAGCCCCGTATCGGCCGTTACTTCGACCTGATGCTGCCCCACAAACTTACCCACCC
>JAIXVT010000165.1 GCA_027482725.1 Pseudomonadota bacterium
GATTCAACCATTTCTTGACCTATGTCGTTCTCTTTTGCAACAAGTCCATCGTAAGCGATTAGTCGATTCGGAGCGACTTCTTGCGTTCGCCAAACAGCTGACTCCAGACGAGATGCGTGCGTTACCCGAGGGCTCAATTCAAGCGAGTGACGACCCCTGGAGCGTACGCAGGTGTGCCTGACATTTCGCTCAAGCGGCAGCATCAATCGCTTCGCGATCAATAGATCCCATCACCACGGTTTCCTCACCACCACCAGCCCGTAACTCAATCCGCGTCTTTCCTCCAACAATTCCAGCGCCAGTCCCATCCGCACCCAACCCCGTGCCCACACGTCCTCCCCCGCGGCCCTTATCTCCGAGCCCCCCCAGTAAGGTATCGGCATTCCCACCGCCACCCTTACCCCCACCAGAGAGTGCAGCCCCACCCGATCCCGCAGTCGTGAACCCGCCAAATCCTTGAAGTTTATCTCCAGACTTCCCTAATTTTTCGCCCGCTCCACCCAAAAGATCCAAAATTTTGGACGATGCGCCTTTGATTTTTTGGAGATTCCCGTTGTCCTGCCCCGCCGAGGGAGTTCCACCCCGATCTTTTCCTGCATCTGGAGATGGGCGACTTGCAGCAAGCTGAGGCTTACCCTTGACTTGAGACTGTGGCGACCCGCGTTTGCCGGCTGCACCTTTTGCCCGAGCTCCTTCTCCTTGTTTGGCCTGATTTTGTGCCAGTGCTTTTTTACCAGGAGCGGAAGATTTCTTTTGCGCCTCTTTCTTTTCCACGGGTTTCGGCTTTGTAAAATCGACTTCGACAGGTTTAGGCTTCTCTGCAACCGGCTTTTTTTCTTCTTGGGGTTTAGGTTTAGGCTGAGGGGGGCGTTTCACACCATACTTTTCAGGATGGTACAAAATGGTTGCCACGCGCTCAGGTAAAACTTGGGCCTCGATGGTTTGACCTTGATCAAGTTTAGCTACAGCAAATCCGATCAATAGCGTTGCAACCACGGAACCCAACATCGATTTCAACAAAAAAGGATCTGACCAGAGATCACCTTTTTTTACGAGTACCGGAGGTGCCACGGTTTGAGAAATGTAAAAAGCAAAGCCCAGAAACGTAATCTTTACAAAGTCATCGGAACCAAGACGCAAACTTGTCCCTCGTTTTTGAGAAACATCGATAACTTCTCCGCCAATATAGGCCAATCCAGACATGGCGTCGTGAATTTTTACGGACCACACCCCTGTGGAAACCTCCTCAATCCAAGGTAATCCCGCGCTTAAACCCGGAACCGGAGGAATAAGAAAATCTGAAGTCTGATCCTCTCCCAGGGTAAGCGTTTTTTTCTCCAGAAAATGATCCACTGAAAGAATCGTCTTATTCCAAGAATACACCACTTCAAGAGCTTCTTTATGAGGCGGACGAAAATCAAAAATCGCTGTCGTTTCGTTTTCGTCCACCAAAAGTAGTGCGGAGTCGGGAAGCTCGGGTTTCGGCTTCTTTGGATTCAAAATAAAAGAGATATCCACACTCCCAACCCGAATGCGATCAGTAACTAAAAAAGGCTGATGAACAGTACGAACACCGTTCACAAAGACTCCATGGTCCGAAGCAAGATCCAATACTTTTAAACGAGGAAATTTTTCCGTTCCGTCCACCTCGATTACGGCATGAATAGGAGAAACGCTGGCGTGATCCACCCTGATGTCGGCAGAACTCAGCGACCCCACAATCCATCTCGATTTTTTGAGAACAATTTTTTGGGTTTTTTTTCCATCATCAAATTGAACCTGGATGGAAGGGATAACCTGAGCAGGGGAGTCTTTTTGGGGTAATGCCGACATATTGACCTCTAATTTGACTGAACAGAATCTCTTAACATTTCACGATGAAAATTCGACCTTCGTTTGGTCAGCGGATCAAAACCTTCTTGTGCTCGATTTTGAAAATAAAACTCTCCCGGATTTTTGAGCTCTCCATCAAGACTCAATCCTTCGAAATCAATCGACGGGTTTTGGGGATAAATCACCTTTGTTTTGGATTCCGTCACAGACTTGTTTTCTTGTGACATCACACTCGTTCCACTTAGAAAAATAAACACACTCCATACGCCTATCGTTTTCATCGTGAACACCTCGCTAAAGCCCGTTCCACTGACGCAGCTTCAAAGCCTTTGACTTCGTCTTTAATGGATCCAAGCACATCACACTGTTGAGCGATGTAACTCGTGGTAAATCGTTTGGGATTAAGCTTCATTTGCTCTGCTCTGTCAAACGCTGCTTTGGAATCGGCACTCAAGCCCAAACCCGCATAGGCCACACCTAGGCCATCATAAATATCCGCAACACGGAGGCGTGACGCAACCTTCTCAAAGTACGGCAACGCTAACTTAAACAGACGATAATAATTGTAAATATGCCCGAGATTAAACTGCGCTCCCGGGTGTTCGGGATCTAAAGCCAAGGCACGAGACCACAAACTTTGTGCCTCTATTGCTCCTACCCAGTTCTCAATTCCCATTTCAGCTACCCAAGCGACCCCCAAGTTATTCAAGGCATCTGCCTCGTTCCCCTTCAGGGATGCGGCGCGATCATAAGCCACTTTGGACAGGCCGGGTTTACCTTCGCCCCACAATAAGTTTCCGTAATCAATCCATGCCGTGGGATCGCTCTCGGTTTTGAGCAACCGCTCACGAACAGATTTGAGGGCGGATTCCCGACCAAGCTTACC
>JAIXVT010000305.1 GCA_027482725.1 Pseudomonadota bacterium
CCAACTTGGAACCCCATAGGAAACTTCCCCAAGCTTTTCGCGGGTAAGTTTTTCCCCCGTGATGTAGTGCCTCGAAGCATCTATGAGAAATTCAGTATCTACAAACCGCTCCATGAGAGAAGACGGAAATTCAGTAGTATCGAACACGGCATACCTTGAAGATGAGAGAGAAAATCTCGTATTCGAAGAGAGATCAAAAACCGCATGACCAAGCTCATGAAAAAGTGTCGCGATATCCCGGCCACTCATCAAAGCCCCACTGTCATCATTGGTTTTGTTAAGATTCATTCCAATAATCACAATAGGGCGCGAACCCGGAGTGGAGGAGCTTCCTGTATCCTGCATCGACTCAGCCCAAGCCCCTGAGACTTTGTGAGTATTCGAGTATGGATCGATGTAAATGGTTCCCTTCAAAGCTCCTGATTCTTGCTCATAAACTTTAATGACCTGAAAAGTCACCCCTGCAATGTTAACTTTCGAGTCTAAAATAAACTGATATCCAAATACTCTTTCAAAAACTTTTAAGCACTTCACAAGTGTGTGATTCCACTCAAAATAGGTAATAAACTTATCTTGGGCTAAACCGCCCCGGAGCTTCCGCTGTTGCTCAAAGAGATACAACACATCCCAAGGCTGAATTGACTTTAAATGGGGATCAATATTTTTTTGGGAGAATTTAAGCAACTCCTCACTGCCCGCTCTCGTAATACGATTAGACAACTTCGCGATTGCTCCAAAAAAAGCATCAAACTCGCTGACGTTAAATAATCTTTTGTGGACTATCGACTCAACATAACTATCATAACCTAGTAGCTGAGCTAATTTCTGGTAGCACTCGAATATGCGAATGATCAGATCGGGAGAGGGGTCGTTTTTACGACGTTTAATTTCATCCGGAGACAAATAACCTCCAGATGTTTCGATAGTTGCGCTTGCAAGATAAACTTTTTTACGGATTTCCTCGGATGAAGAGTTTGTCAACACTGATAAACGTGTTTGCTCATGAGAGACATCGAGAAGAACGTTTCCTGAGCCTAGATCCTCGTGCTTCAGGGACTTGAGTAAAGATTCACTTATGCCGCTCGCTAAAAGCTCTGCCCGAGGTACCTTAACTTGGTATGAATAACGAATCGATGCCGAAGCTAAATCTGCTTTAAGACGTTCCAACTCTGCGGACAACTTTTTAAACTCCGCGCCCTGCGTTGGTTCAAGCAAAGCCCCGTTTGACTTCAATTGGTTGATGAGTGTCTTTGCTACGAAACTCAGTTCCTTTCTCGATTCATTTTCGAGGGCCAGAAGGGCATGGATCGCTGACGGTGGAATAGTCCTAGCTCCTCTTTGATTGCAGCAAATCTAGGAGCAAAGTCGGGATCATGAACAAACCTAATCGCTCCATGAGCATCCAATGTTTCAACGGTATACATGATTTGCTGAACACGACTATTAATGCGGTCCAATTCCATTAGAGCTTTAAAAAAAATTTTCTTATCTGTTTTACTGTGCGCTGTTTCACCATGCGCATTTATGAACTCGTTCCACGCTATTTTTTGACGTTGACCAAGCGCACTTAATGCAGATAAAACGTTTTTCGCAGAAAAGTGATCAAATGGGATTTTATTCTCCCAACTCCGATCAAGAAAATAAGCCCCCTCAACGATAGCACCGCACGCAGATTTATCCTCTAAAGATGCAGGAAAAGAACCTTTTTTCGGTGATTCAGCATATGAATAAACGGAGACTGACAAAGCGGCGCAAAAAACAAAACACTTCATGATGAATGCAATTACCGGTCATTCAACAGCGCGCGCAACATCCAAGCTGTCTTCTCATGGACTTGGAGACGCTGAGTTAAAAGGTCACAGGTGGCTTCATCATTGCCTGCCTCGGCTAAAGGGAACACGCTACGTGCAGTTTTTGCTACAGCTTCGTGACCTTGCAACAATTGCTTGATCATCTCTTTTGCGGGCACTTCTTCCTCTGCCTCGGCAATCGTCGATAGTTTTACATACCGCTTGTACGATCCTGGTGCATAATGCCCGAGAGAACGAATGCGTTCGGCGATCAAATCAAGCGCGTTCCAGATTTCAGTGTATTGGACCATGAACATCTGATGGAGTGTGTTAAACATGGGCCCCTCCACGTTCCAATGAAAATTGTGAGTATTCTGGTAAAGGATGTAACTATCCGCAAGCAATCGGGATAATCCCTCTGCAGTTTCTTTTCGGTTCTTTTCTGGAATACCAATTTCTAAAGTCATCGCAACTCCTCCGTTAAAAAATCCAGTATGGAGGATCCTCGATCAAGGGCAATAGGCAAAAGACCCCGGACACTCATTTTTGGATTCAATAAAATGATTTGAGTTGCAAGCTCTCGACCGGCAGCCACATCACTCGGATAGTGAACGCCACCCAGAACACGGTAGTCGCCGACGCCTAATCCCAACGACAATAAGACCTCTGCTTTTTCTGGAAATACCCGCGCAAAAGCTATTCCTAGTGCGTACCCGACCGCAGCGTGCCCGCTTGGGTAGGAGTACCCTGAAGCACGCGGTATACACGGCCGTAAATCAGAGTGAGTCACAAAAGGCCTAGGACGTTTGAATTTTTCTTTTTGAAGTCCTACGTGAACTCCGACCATGCCCACAACCTTTAAAGCCAATGGACGAACGTAGCTTAACTCCCCTCGGGTTAAAGCTGCACGCGTCCTGTTCCCCGGTAGATTTTGGCCAAACCAGTCTTGAATATTCATGGAGGCGTGCTGAACGGCATCGGCGCAATCCGCCTCGGAACGGGTTTGTTGAACCTCTCGTACTCTCTGATAGTCAACCTGATCCTGAG
>JAIXVT010000013.1 GCA_027482725.1 Pseudomonadota bacterium
GCGGTCAGCGTTCAACGGTCCGGCACGCACCGTCCAATGGGCAAACTTAAACCCAGCTTTGCCCTTCAGCCTGGGGACTTGGTCTCAATTGTTTCTGAAAAAAAAGAAGAACCCGCGGTCAGCTTTAATTATACAATTATTTTTGAAGACGATTCCATATTGGTGCTCAATAAGCCTCCACATTTACCGGTTCATCCCGCTGGGAGGTTCTTCTTTAATACTTTGCTGACCCATTTAAAACAAACCCGCGAACATCAGGGTCAAAGCTCGGAGTTTTATCTTGTCCACAGAATCGACAAAGAAACCAGTGGGGTATTACTCCTCGCAAAAACAAAAGTTGCCTGCGCCCAACTCCAGCAGCAATTCGCAGAGAGAAAAACAAAAAAGACGTATCTCGCCATTTTGCGCGGAAGCCCCCCAACCGATACCTTTCGAATCACCGCACCGTTGCAAAAAAACCCCAATCACGCCATTCGAATCAAAATGTTAAATACTCCTGTCGATCAGGGCGGACTCCCCTCTGAAACAGACTTCCAAGTGATTAAGCGCTACACGGCATTTACTTTGGTCCGATGCTTTCCTCTGACCGGACGGCAGCATCAGATCCGCGCCCACGCGGAGATTGCAGGTTTTCCTTTGGTAGGAGACAAGCTCTACGGATGGCCCGAGTCACTGGTTCTTCAATTTTTAGAGCAAGATTTCGACGAGGATGAAGATGCTGAATCTTTTGGAGTAAATACCCATCTTCCGCCCGAAATGGCACGAGGACTGCTGATGGAACGTCATGCGCTTCATGCTGAACGCTTAAACTTTACTCACCCCGACACCCAAAGGTCAGTGACTTTTGAGGCTATTTGGCCGCAAGATTTTAACGATTTTATAAACAAAATAAGTTTATAGCCATCTCCGCTGAAGTCTCGGCATTCTGACCAGATTCAGGTAGAATTCCAGATCATGGAACCCAAATTTACATTTGATGATGTGCTCCTCATTCCGGCTTACAACCATTACGAGTCTCGGCGTGATGTCACGACAGAAGTCACGGATCGTACCGGAAAGTTAACCTTAGAACTCCCCATTATGACATCCAACATGGATACCGTTACGGAGCACGAAATGGCCACTTTCATCGGTAAAGTTGGTGGAATTGGTGTTCTCCATCGATTCATGTCGATAGACGAAAATATCGAACAGTTCAAGAAATCTCCTCCCAAAACGTTTGTTTCCTTGGGGACCACAGACAAAGAACTGGAACGAGCAGAAGCGCTCCGTGATGCCGGAGCACAGTATTTTTGTGTCGACGTTGCTCACGCTCACGCCAAATATGTGGGGCGGACACTCAAGCGCCTCAGGGCCATTTTAAAAGACCAGTGCATCATGGGTGGAAACGTTGCGACATACGCGGGCGCAGACTATTTGGCTTCCTGTGGTGCGGACATCATTAAGGTAGGAATCGGCGGGGGATCGGTGTGCACGACACGAATAAAAACCGGGTTTGGAGTTCCCACCCTTTCGTCGGTTCAGGAATGCGCCCGGGTGGACCGATCCATCGTTGCGGATGGAGGAATCAAAACTCCGGGAGATATTGTAAAAGCCCTAGCCTTTGGTGCGGACTTTGTGATGATCGGGAGCATGCTCGCAGGAACGCGCCCCACACCGGGCAATATCCAAAAAAACCAAGAAGGTGTGGCGTATAAAGAGTATCGAGGCATGGCATCGCGCGAAGTTGCCGACGATTATCTCGGAGGATTGACTCAATGGCGAACTGCTGAAGGAGTTGCAACCCGAGTCCCTTATCGAGAAGACGAAGAAGCGATTGTCGCCGACATGATTGGCGGATTGCGATCAGGACTTACGTATGCTGGCGCAGCATCCGTCCGAGAACTCCAACGTAAACTGATGTACACGCTGATTACCCCAGCGGCCCGGCTCGAGAGCCTACCGCACCGAACCCTGTGATGACCCTAAGGATCGAGCAGCAAGGAGAGTATCTGCAAATTCTTTAAATCCAGATCCTGATTCAGCGGAAGTCAGGATCTTGGGATGGTGTCTCATCTGCTCCAGAAAAGGGCGTATATTAGCAACCCCAACCGAGCAAGGAAACAGCTTGAAACAGGGTTCGTCATTGGGCGAGTCACCCAGATAAATGCTTTTGCTCAGATGTCGAGACGTCAGCGACTCTTGAGCGTCAAGCTCCCCAAAAACTCTTAACGCAAGCTCAATCCCTTTGATTTTATCGAAATCACCAAACCAAGCGTTCAGATGAATACTAGAAACCTTGGCGGTCGCACCCATGGACTCACAAGCGCGTTTAAGATCATTCACACGTTCAGAACTCCAGGGGGGATGACAGTCCTCTGCAAAATCAAAGGCAACATCATAGTCGCGATACGCTTGATCCGAGGCCAAACGAAGTTCAGGAAATTTTTTCTTGAGGGAATCCACAAGCTCTCCCAATCGGCTCTGAACGTGTAAGCGATCGAACGACAAGCCAGAGGTTTCTTTCCTCCGCATGCGACCCTCCTGAACAAACATCACAAATGCGCCATTTTCCCCAACCACAGCATCTACAGGCCAAAATCGGGCGATATGATCACACCAACCCGCAGGCCGCCCAGTCACCGGGATGAGCCGCAGCCCGGCCCGGCTCAGATCCCAAAGTGACGAATAGGCATCCGCTGTGATTTTTCCGTGGGACGAAAACGTATCGTCGATATCAAAAAAAACCGACTGAATTTCCGAAAGATTAATGGAAATAAGTAAATCCCCCCGAAATATACGAGTCCGTATTCCGAGCATTAATGCCCAGTTCAACATTGTAGGCAACGTGCTCCGTTGTTTTTAATGCAACTCCAGTAATGACCTGCGTCGTGCCCAGGTAACGCCCATTCAAAAACGCCAGTCCGAAAGGAACAGACAGGTAAGGATTGATCACCCGTCCTCCATCCACCTCAAAACTTTTATGAAGATAAGGCACCGGACCTAAATCTAATCGAGATATCGGCCCAGAACCCTCCGCACTGACACGGAAATAATAGGCCTGAAGCCCAACGCCTACCCCGATTTGTCCTTCCAGGTCAGGAATAAAATCAAACGTATAGGCGCCTCCCATGCGGAACTGACGGGCACCACTTCCCGTCCCGAGTCCAAACTGCATGTTGGAAATATCGTTCAACCCGCGGGTATATTTTACGCTTGTCGCAAACCCTGCCCCCGAAGTCAGAGTGACCTCGGGCTCGAGCGCTAACGACCAATCATTTTTTTCCACAAACTGAGTCATCGAGTAAATCCCCGCGTGGGACTGAGCTTGCAGGAGAAAGAACGATAGCACCAAGGCCACAACCGTTACCCCCCATAACCGCAAATCAAAAGAACTTGAACTTTTATTTGGATCCATAGAGTCCCCCTTTTTTCACTTTAAACGAAAGTCATCAAACAAAAAAGCGACTTCATGTCAGAAATACGCAGAAAAAACACAAAAAAAGCTTTAAGTTTTTTCGGGATGTTGTAGCTTCATGGCCCATGGAAGTTTTTGGTCATTACAAAACCCCTTTCGGCACATTAAACATCGCTATTAGCCCTACGCAACTTGAGGCTCGCTGGGTAACCCTCAAGACACCCCGGCAGGGACAACTTCTCGAAACCACCGAGCACCCGCTTCTCGCTGATTTCGAGCGTTATTTTTCAGGTCATATTGTCGATGCATCCCGATGGCTTCCGCTTTTAAACGGGACTCCCTTTCAAAAACAGGTGTGGACAGCGCTTTTAGATATTCCTTACGGAACCACTGTCGGCTACCAAGAGCTTGCGGAGAAAATTCAAAATCCCGGCGCTTCTCGTGCGGTAGGAACGGCAAATGGCCAAAATCCAATTCCTCTTTTGATTCCATGCCACCGCGTGGTGAACGCGAATGGGGAACTTGGAGGATATAACGGTGGGATTGAAATCAAGGCATCACTACTGGAGTTCGAAGCGACTCAGCTTAAAATATTACGTTATCAATCAGCCGAGTGGTCCCGAGATAACCTGCAAAAGCCAGGAGCGCTTGCGATCTAGAGAATGATCCGGTTTTATCGCTGTCCATTTGTTGGATGATCTCAAAAGTATCAAGAGAACGAAGCTCAAGGTACTGCACCCGAAAACCACTTCCCTCTAACCGCATTTTCTCCTCGGATAACACTTTATCGATCGTGGCACCGGACAAAATCTGATCCCGGGCCCGGACCAGCGCCTTATAAATTTCAGGGGCAATCCTTTTTTCATGATCGCTCAGGTACCTGTTACGACTCGACAAGGCAAGCCCACTGGATTCTCTCACCGTTGGAATACCGATCATCTCAACGGGAAAATTCAAATCTTGAACCATTTTTTTTAACACCAGGAATTGCTGGGCATCCTTCAACCCAAAGTAAGCGTGAGTCGGCTGTATCGTTAAAAACAATTTGCTCACAATGGTCGTTACCCCAGAAAAATGGCCAGGACGATGCGTTCCGCAAAGTGCAGCAGAAAAAACAGATTCAGTAACTTGAGTACTCAACCCAGGGGACGTGAACTCGCTCACTTCTGGAACAAAAACAGCGGCAACACCACATTGCTCTGCCAAACGTAAATCATCGTCCAAAGTTTTCGGGTACTTTTGCAAATCCTCAGTGGGCCCGAATTGCAAC
>JAIXVT010000335.1 GCA_027482725.1 Pseudomonadota bacterium
GAATTTTTCCAGGATTCGCCAAAGCAAAGCGATTTCTTCTTGGGGACGTTTCCAGTTTTCGGTGGAAAACGCATAGAGAGTAAGAGCTTTTACCCCGGCTTTTTTTGCAGCTTCGGTGATTTCCCGTACACGGAGCGCACCCCGAATATGCCCGTAAAACCGAGGATAACCTCGTTTCTGCGCCCATCTGCCGTTTCCATCCATGATGATGGCCACGTGGGCCGGTGCGTCTTGCGGTTTCACTGGTGATCCTTCCGGGCTCCCTCCATCCCTATATCGTCATGATCTCTTTTTCTTTGGTGGCGATAATCCGATCAATTTCAGCAATTTTATCGTCGGTCTTTTTTTGAATCTGCTCTTGAATTTTTTTGGATTCGTCTTCGGTCACCGTCTTTGCTTTTTCAAGCTTCTTTACTTCTTCGTTACCGTCGCGACGGTGGTTCCTTACAGCGACCTTCGTTTCTTCGCCCATTTTTTTGATCATCTTGACCATTTCTTTACGGCGGTCTTCGGTCAATGGGGGCATGGTTAAGCGGATCACCTTACCGTCGTTTTGCGGGGTAAAACCGATGTGGGCCTCTAAAATCATTTTTTCAATGACCGACAACATAGCTTGTTCCCAAGCCACAATTTGTAAGGTTCGGGCATCCGGCGTGGTGATGTTGGCAACCTGAGTGATCGGGGTGCGCGATCCGTAATAATCCACATGCAAATGTTCGATGAGTCCTACAGACGCACGCCCAGTGCGCACTTTGATCAATTCTTTTTGCAAACTCTGAATACTCTTATCCATATTTGCAGACGTTTGATTGATGACTTCAGCTGACATGATGTCCTCGATTCTTTTATTGCGTTAAATAATGCTTAATGCTGTTAGGCGTGAACCAATGTACCAATTTCTTGGCCATTGATCACTTTTGCTAACGCACCGGGTTCTCCCAAATTAAATACGATGATGGGCAACCGGTTATCCATGCACAACGAAATCGCCGTAGAATCCATAACCTTAAGTCCTTTTTGCAACACCTCCATATAAGAAATGTTTTGGAACTTACTGGCCATTGCATTCACTTTTGGATCTTCGGTGTACACACCATCTACTTTGGTGGCCTTAAGCAACACCTGACAATTCATTTCCATTGCGCGCAAAGCGGCTGTGGTATCGGTCGTGAAATACGGACTGCCCACACCCGCACCGAAAATCACCACACGCCCTTTTTCCAAATGACGGACGGCTTTTCTGCGAATATACGGCTCCGCAAGCGCACGCATTTCAATGGCGGATTGCACCCGTGTAAAAACCTGTTTGCGCTCCAGGGCATCCTGAAGCGCAATACAGTTCAATACAGTGGCCAACATCCCCATGTAATCGGCTGAAGCACGGTCCATTCCCTTCGTGGCTCCTTTAACGCCCCGAAAAATATTCCCGCCACCAACCACAATGGCAACTTCTGTTCCGCCCAAGGTCAAGGCTTTGATCTCTTCAGCAATGCCATCTAGGACATCATTATCGATGCCAAAGCCTGCTGATCCGGCCAATGCCTCACCCGAAAGCTTTAATAAAACCCGTTTGTATTTTTCACGCATTTTCCGCAACGACCTCTACGCCTTCACCTAACAGGTAACGCGTGAATCGTACAACACTCATTTCAGTGCCGAGTGCTTTTGCGGTTTCTTTGACCAGTGCTTCGATGGTCTTTTTGTCATCTTTGATGAACCGCTGGTTTAAAAAGCAGGTTTCTTCATAGAATTTGTTGATTTTACCCGAAGCAATCTTTTCCAATACATCTGCGGGTTTGTTTTGACCTTGAAGTTGAGCCAGTGCAATTTCTTTTTCTTTTGCAACAACGTCGGCCGGAACTTCGCTTGGGTTCAAAAACTGTGGCGCAGCTGCCGCAACATGCATGGTCAAATCACGGATAAGTGACGTGAACACTTCGTTGTTTTTTACCGCAGCGTTTGCAACATTAAGTTCGACCAACACGCCCACTTTTCCACCCATGTGAATGTATGAGCGCGTCTCTTTCCCCGCAGTCAACGGATAGCGCGCAAAACGACGAACCTTAATGTTTTCACCTAAAGTTGCAATCGCTTCTTTTACAAAATCCCCCACAGTTTTAGACGCATCGGCATAAAATGCCTGAGTTGCTAAAACGTCCGCATTCGCAGGGTTTGCTTTTGCGATATGACGAGCAACTTCGGTCACAAACTTTTGAAAGTTATCTGTTTTGGCGACGAAATCGGTCTCACAGTTCACTTCTACAAGCACTGCCGCTTGATTGTCTGCATCGATCAAAGACAACACCGTACCGTCTTTTGCAGTACGACCTTCTTTTTTCGCCGCAGATGCCATCCCTTTTTTGCGGAGGTACTCGACCGACTTATCAAAATCCCCACCGTTTTCGGTGAGGGCTTTTTTACAATCCATCATTCCTGCGCCCGTACGTTCACGCAGGGACTGAACTTGACTTGCTGTAATTTGCATAAATTTATCCTTTGGTTATTCCGATTATTCGGCTTTAGGAGTTTCAGGCGTTTCTTCAGACTCTTCCATGGCAGCGATATCCGCTGCATCGTAACCGCGAAGGTCTACGTCGCCTTCAAAACGGGAAACTTTACGCTGCTCTTCTTCTTCCTTGTCTTTTTGCGCTTGAAGAGCGGCAGCATCACCTGCTGCACGGAGTTTTTCCTGAAGAACATTTGCTCCTTCAATACATGCATCCGCAACCAAACGTGAAAACAGGCTAACGGAGCGGAGTGCGTCGTCGTTGCCAGGGATAACATAGTCGATGCCCGTAGGGTCACAGTTGGTGTCTACGACCGCAATGGTTTTAATGCCAAGTTTGCGCGCTTCTTTAACCGCAATATGTTCCTTCATGGTATCGATAATGAAAATTGCACCGGGCAATTTTTTCATGTCTTGAATCCCACCGAGTGCTTTTTTCAACTTCCCAAGCTCACGGTCAAACCCTGCTTGCTCTTTTTTGGTGTAATCGTTCCAAGCCTCGGATTGCTTAAGTGCGTCTAGCTTCTTTAGGCGCTCGATTGATGCTTTTACGGTTTGAAAGTTGGTCAACATTCCGCCCAACCAACGTTCGGTCACATGGTACTGACCTGCGCGTACGGCTTCTTTCTCTACGACTTCTTTAGCTTGTTTTTTAGTCCCAACGAAAATAATTTTTTTGCCTTCGGCAACGGTGTTTTTTACGAAATCCAAAGCGGCAGTGGCGCGCTCTACCGTTTGCTCAAGGTCTACAATGTAAATTCCGTTACGTGCTCCAAACACATACGGCTTCATTTTTGGGTTCCAGTGATTGGTTTGATGACCAAAATGAACACCAGCTTCTAACATTTCCTTCATGACGACTTGTGGCATAAATAACTCCTGTTTTTATTCTGTTTTGTTATGCAGGGAGTGATGCACAGGGAATGAGCGATGGCTCAAATCTGAATACGTCAACGGCCCGCGGTTTATCCTCCACCCCCGTTACCTCGTATTGCTGAAGTGATACTTGAGCGATACTGGCACCACGTTTATGCGCAGGGGTGTGTGTATTTGTGTTCAAATCCTAGCAAAAGGAAGGAGAAGACGCAAAGCCTTTGTTTTTTTAAACTTTTTTGATTGAACAAGATTATGAATGGATTTAACTTAAATCAGATTGAGCATCAAATATAAAACCACCCTTTATTTCAACGAGCAGGTCATCAGAAAACGCCCCTACCTCAAACTGGAGTGGTGTATC
>JAIXVT010000067.1 GCA_027482725.1 Pseudomonadota bacterium
GAGTACCGTGGTCAGCAAGGATTATCGTTTTCATTTGAAACTCCGATTTTTGAGCTCGCAAAAAAATTAGAAAATGCAGGGATTTGGTGAGCATTCATTTTGTCGACCAAAAAACAGGAGTTGTACACGATTCCGGCCTCTGCATGAAAGAACTCAACCTTTTAGCCCACGCCCAAATGATCGAACTGGATATTGGATCGCAGTGTGGAGGGCATGGGAAATGTGGGCGCGATTTGATTCAAGTCCGTCCGCAGCACGTGGCCCAGTTTTCGCCACTGACGGACGCCGAACGGAGACTTCTCACCCCCGAACAAATTAAGAATGGATTTCGTTTGGCGTGTCAGGTTTTTCCGGAGAGAGGTGCCGAACGATCCAGCGAGCCGACATGCTCAGTTGTTTTTACAGGTAAGGTATAGCTCCGAGGAGAGAGTAATGGTTTTTTTATTTTTTATAGTTCGGTTTTTTACCTTGTTCGTTCAGGCTCAAGAGATTTTGCCTTCACACACTGCTCAGGATTCAACGCTTCAGTCCCAGAAAAGCATCGTTCGTTATGGGGTGGGGCTAACGGCTCACCAGTCATCGGTAAACGGGTTTGGGGTGAATGTGGCAGATCAAGGGGCTAGCGATGGTACCGGGATATTAGGTTGGATCGAGAAGGAAGATGTAAAATCCGGAGGATCCGGATTGGCTCAACACATGGGTGGACAGTTGTTGTCACGTACTCGGTATCATTTTGATTACAGCATTCTCTACAAATGGAAATTTAAAGAATCGTCGAAAACATTTTTTGGCATCCGTGGCAATCTTCAACAGCAGGCGTGGCTTAATACCACCGTAACTCGGAGCCACCTTACTCAAAGCCAAGGTGATCAAGTTTCTGGTGCAAGTATTGGATTTTCAGCGGGTAAAGTTGTTCCGATTGCACTAGGTCAACGGGCTTGGGTATGTCAAGTCGATGCGACTGTGGGCTTAATGCCTATGATGTGGTCTGGAGAGGTCATGGTAAACCCCGAGCTCTATCCAAACAGTGATCAGGCAAGGAGCAATGGGGTAGCAGCTTATCGGACAGGATCTCCGTTGGCTGCGCAGGTAGGTGTTCATGCCAGTGTGCGTAGCACAGATGACCCTGAACGGGTCTGTGTCGAGGGAAGGGTGAGTTTGGTTTATGCCGAAAATATTTATGCGATTTTTTCGCCCTACTCTCCTGAAATGTCCATGTTTATGGGCAATGCCCGAATCGTCTTAAATCTCGGGAAGAGTTTTAGAATTCAGGGGAAACAGCTTATGATCGCTGCCCATTTTGACGGGCTCGGTGTAGATATGCGTCGATCCCAAGGAATTGAGAGGGCCTACCAAAAACTCGCTGAAGTCGAGAAAAAGTATAACCCGAATTTTGATGCCCCGGTTTCTGATCGTCTTCGATTGATATTTAATTCTGTGGGCGTTTCAGTGCTTATCGGAGGCCGGCAATAACGGTCAAGGGTAAAATTTGAGCTATTTTTTACATAAATAAAGTTTAAGGCTTGAGAAATTCACCAAAATCGCTAAACTGATTTTTTCATCGAAGCGGGCAATCGCCGGTGGGTTTAACCCCCACGGGAGGAAAGTCCGGGCTCCGTAAAGCAAGATGCCGGCTAACGGCCGGGCACCTGTCGCGTGAGTGGCGGGTGACGGAAAGTGCAACAGAAAATAGACCGCCTTTCGGGGAAGCCCTAAAGGTAAGGGTGAAACGGTGAGGTAAAAGCTCACCGCTCAAAGCGTGAGTTTTGAGGCACGGCAAACCCCATCTGGAGCAAGACCAAATAGGAGAGGAGAGCCCGCTTGGCTCTTTTTATTACGTTCACGTAAAGTTACTCTCGGGTAAAGGTTGCTTGAGCGCATGGAGCAATCCATCGCCTAGACGAATGATTGCCTCCGGCGGAAACGCCGAAGACAAAACCCGGCTTACAGCTTCGGTGAAATTTTTTAGGTGGTTGTCGTATGAAATTTGTTTTTGTTTTTTTATTCTGGGCTTCGGTTTCGATTGCAGGTGAATTGCCCCCGATTGAAAAGTTCTCTGATGTATTTGGGGAGAGCACCGAGAGAATTTTTGAGCTTTCACCACAAGAAAATTTAAATCTTGAAGAAACTCAGGAGCGTATAAAAAAACGTTACCGCCAACTCTCATTAGCTTACCATCCCGATAGACATCAAAACTCTGAACAATCGAATAAAATTTTTAAATTTATTAAAGAGCTGTATAACTCGTTATCTCGTGGCATATGGCCCTCCGTAAAATCGTCTTTTTATTATCAAAATGAGCGAGCGAGGCCGAGCTATGGCAGTGAGGGTGACGCTGCACCTACATTTACCCGAGAAGAGAAAATCAAAATCATTTTGGATAAATTTGCCTCTGTTCCGCTCGGGGCATTTTTTGATTCAATTGTGTATAGCTTTGAGCAGGAGTTGGAAAAAACGAGATGGAACGAGCAAAACCATTTTAAATGGATCTTCAAAAACTTCCCTCGTCCTACCATGGGAATTGGTGCGGGGTTGTTCTTTACAGGGGGCTACACAATTGCTACGCAATCTGAACTCTTTTTACCCCTAGTTGAAATGATTGCCGCGACGGTTATTTTTAAAAAAGGACTTATAAATTCATTAATCTACGATTCGGAATGGGGGCTATTGCTACGTATAGCGGAAACACCCCCAGAAAAAATTAGAGCAATCGTTACAGAATCATTTTTACTTAAGTTCATCCAAGAAATCGATCAATCTATTGATAAAAAAATCGGCCCCGCTCAAAACTTCTTTGAAGTGAGTGATCGGATGAAATTTGGTTTAGCGCAATTTGGTGGGGTTATAAAAAAAGAAGATGCAAGGTATAGGGACATTCAAATTTTTGCATTGTATGCGATTTTTTATCAGCATTACTCCCAGAGTTATTCAAACATTCTGGAAGCCCAGCGTGTGTCGCGCCAGATGCTTTCTCGCCAACTCTTGTCCTATTTTTTAATGTTTTTGGAGGGTGCGAAGTCTAAAAAAATCTACAGTACTCTTCACGTCATGTATTGCGACGATATTTTGTCTTGGCATTGAGGTGATTTTCAGCTCAATGCTATTTCCGCGCCACAGCCGCCGCCATTTTGTCCTTTAGTGCAACCCCAAGCACGTGGCGGAACGCCTGCACCAAATTGTCCGAGTAGTGGGAAAATCCGTCGTTGTTGAGGTAGTTAAGCACATCTTGATCGGTGCCGTACTCGCGGTGGGCGTCATAGTATTCGTTAACTAAACTTAAAATTTCGGCCATCGGATGGATCTGCGGTCCGCCCAATTGCTCGGGAAAGCCTGTTCGGTCTCGTCGCTCGTGGTGTTGGTGGATGACTTGTAGGGTTACTGCGGGGAGGTCGGCGTTTCTGGACAATAGATCCGAACTTTTTGCCGGATGTTTGAGGTAGTACTCGCGTTCTTCGGGCGTAAGCGCGGAAGGTTTTTTATCAGACAGGTCCCCAAACGGCGTGTCAAATAGTGAAATGTCTTGCAGCACCGATGCTACCCCTAAAATTTCGACGGATGCAATGCGCTCGTATTTGAGTTGCTTGCACACCAGCATCGCATAACCTGCGCAAAACACGCTCCGATCGCATTTCCCTGCCTTTTCTAAAAGCTGAGATAAATGTCCCGTAAAGTTACCTGAAACCTGATGAATCGACTTATAAAGATCGCCTAGCATGGACTCCGCGTTTTCGACCAAATGCTCGGTCACGCCTAAGCGCTTCATCTCTTGGATCAATGCGCGTGCATTGACCATAAGCTCAGACGATTTCCACTCGTGAGGAAAATCGGTGTCATCAAAAAAATACTCGCGTCGACGTTGCAGTTTTACGCGGATACGTTGAATGTCTTCTTCGCGAACAAGAATTTGGCCGTTTCGCGCAATTAATCGTTTTAAATACTCAGGCTCGATTTTTGCGCCGGTCCCTAAAAAGAGAATGATTTTTTTACTTTCATCAATCGTGAACAGATCGTAAGTCACCTGAGTCACCGAGAAAAAATCAGAGGAGGGAATCGAGACATAGCCAGGCATGACGTCTCGTTTAACACCATGGCGCTCTGTCGATTCTGGATAAGAACGGACACTTAAAAGAGGAGCAATCAAATGTTCAAACGCCGTATCCTCGTTAAAGACCCCGCGGACATGGAGAGACGAAAGAAAGTCTTTCCCCAATAGCGGTTGACCCGCCAACTGGTTTTGAAACAAAAACACTGGAGTCGCCGGACGATGAGCGATCAAAATTTCTAAGAACCTAAAAGCGCTGAAGGAGACATCCTCAGGACTAAAATAGACTCCTGACAGAGAGGTCTTGGGATCGCTGACCACAGGAACGGCTTCGGCGAGGGTAGCAAAAAAATAACCCCTGTTTTTCGAGTGTTTTTTGAGGCGTTGAAGGAGTTCAGGATTGGAGTGGATGTAAAGTGACATGGGCACCTTTAAAGCTTAACTTTTTTGATTTACAACTGGGGCTTTTTTTTATGAACGGTCTCGGGATTTTTTACTAGAGTCTATCACTCGGTTTTGGTAACACTAATAGCCTATTATGATGAAGCCGTGGACCATTTCTGATTCTTTAAAGCAATACCAAGTTGAGCACTGGGGTGACCAGTATTTTAACATTTCACCAGGCGGTAACTTGACCGTCCACCCCCGCCAAGGCCTTGGCCCAGGCATTGACCTGATGAAAGTTCTGGAAGAAGCCAAAGCGCAAGGGATTCAGGCGCCATTGTTGGTGCGGTTCCAAGATGTGATCCGTCACCGAGTGATTTCGATTAACGAGGCCTTTAAGAAAGCGATTCAAGAAGCCAGCTACAGCAGCGTGTATCAAGGCGTGTACCCCATCAAAGTGAATCAGATGCGCGAAGTGGTCGAAGAGGTTGTAGATGCGGGCCGCCCTTACAACTACGGTCTTGAGGCCGGGTCTAAAGCTGAGTTGACCGCCGTTTTGACCATGGACCTTTCGCCCGAGTCCTTGATTATCGTAAACGGCTATAAAGAC
>JAIXVT010000109.1 GCA_027482725.1 Pseudomonadota bacterium
CGTGTCTCGATGGTATAGCTGAGCCAACCCAGCTCCTCGGGCCCTTTGGCTCCGAACTCCAAAGGCGACATGTCCCCAAACTCGGAATGAGGAGTGTTCAGCCAGTCCAACCGATCTGCGACATCTGGAAACACCGAACGGAGTCGCTCATCTACGGCGACCAAATGCTGCGCTTGAATATGTACTTGGGGGTCGTGGTCTTGCGCATAAAAAAAATTTTTAAGCTCAGCTTCGTTCACGCTCATAAGCCGAGAAAGGACATCAAACGGAATCTTCCACTCTTGGATCAGCTGCTGAAATCGATTTAAAAAAAAATCAGACATATTCCCTACGCTGTTCTGTTCACGGTTTTCTTCTATGTCCGGCGCTTTTGAACTTTCAACATACGATCAATTTGCTCTTTCAAGCGCTCTCGGTGCTCGCGGTCAATAGCTACAAGCTCGCCACCCACCTGAAAAAGGTTGGACTTTTTCTTTACCCACGCCACCCCCAACAAAAAACGGATTGAATCCCCGCCCTCCTCAAAGTCCACATCAAGTAACACCAAGCTCCCCTTTTTATAGCAGCGGTCCGAAACAAATGCGATTCCTTTTTTGGAAACGTCAATCGTCAATCCCTCACTAAATACGGGAGCCCCTAAAACCTGAAACAAGGAATGTCGGGCACGTGCGGTGACCTGAATGCGACGTGTTTTGCGTCGTACTAAGGCCGGCTTCTTTTTTTTCTTTTTAATATTTTGACAGGAACAACCACGAAGTCAAATGAGTCATTTCTTTTACATTTATTCCATTGAAGTTTGCATTCTAAACTAAAAAGAAGGAGCTCCCAAAACATGTTCAATCCCAGCACACCGGTACTTGTAGTAGACGACATGATGACCATGAGGAAACTGGTCTCAAAAATTTGTAAAGAAATTGGCTTTACCACCATCAGCGAAGCCGCAGACGGTGCCCTAGCGTGGACCGCCATTCAAAACGCCAATCCGCCCATAGGACTTGTGATCTCAGATTGGAATATGCCCAATGCCACAGGAATTGATCTCGTGAAAAGAATCCGTGCAGACAGCAGGTTTAATGGCATCCCGTTTTTAATGGTCACCGCAGAGGCCGAACAACATCAAGTGGTCGAGGCCCTAAAAGCCGGAGTTGATAACTACGTGGTCAAACCTTTCTCTGCACCAGTGTTGAAAGAAAAACTCGAGGCCATTTATAACAAACGATTGGCCAAGTAATTTGAACTCCTTCACTGGGCCCAGAGGAATTTCCTCATGAGCAATAAACCTTCACTGCTCACGGTAGGACTCGAGCCGGATATTGAGCGGATCATTAACGATCTCTTGGAAAAAACAGAAGTCGTGACCATTCCCATGGACGTCGACCAACTGATGTCTGAAGTTTCTCCTCCCCCTTGCTTGGTGATTTCAGGCCCCCCTAAAGAAGGACTATCAGGAGCAGAGCTTGCTCAAACGTTACGGATGCAATACCCGGAACTCCCGCTATTTTTAGTGTGTAACGCCAAATCCGGATTCGAGCGAAAAGACTTTATCAAAAACGGTTTTACCGACGCTTTTCTGCTCCCCATGGATACAACAACCTTACGCGCAAAACTTTCGGACGAACTCGCAAAAGCATCGAATGGCACTATTCGCGTTTTTCGGCCCGTGAAAATTTTAGACGTGACTGCCGAAGAGCCCTTGGATTTTGAAACCAGCATCTTTATGCCGGTCAATAAGCGCTACATCAAGACATCGAACAAAGGCGACGCGGTCGATCAAAGCCTACTGACCAAGCTCAAGTCATCCAAAATGAATTCGATGTATGTCCCCGCAGAACAAATGCAAAACTTTTACTCTTACTCTGCAAAAAAACTTCGCGACATGGGTTCAAAAGCTACGCTAAGTGCCACAGAAAAACGCGATAAACTTGCAAGCTCCGTGCGCGACCTCATCAGCGGCTTGTTTACCGAGGAAGCCGCAAGTTTTGAGTCGGGGCAGGCGATGTTGAAAGATTGCGGCGAAATTGTAAAAAGCTACATCGTTCAAGGAGAAGACGCCGAGTGGTACTCTCGCATTCAGGCTATTTTAGGAGAGAGAGGCGACAACTATTCTCATGCGGGAAACGTCTCCACTCTGGCGGCGTTGTTTTCCATGGGCTTGGGTATTGGTAAGCCCGAGGATATGGCTTTGGCCGGACTTCTCCATGATATTGGGATTGCGGAACTTCCCGGTGAAATTCAAATAAAAGCCCCGGAAGATATGACCCCGCAAGAACTCGAAATTTACAAAAAACATCCTGAAATGTCGATCAATATGATTAAACTCCGCAAAATCATCGTTCCAGAAATTGTGATGAAAGCGATTTTGCAACACCACGAACTCTATAACGGCCAAGGTTATCCGAACGGGTACTTCGGAGATCGTATTTGCAAAGAGGCTCAAATTTTGGCCCTTGCCGATAAATTCGATTACCTCACTTGCCTGAAAGAAGGACGCCCGTACCTATCGCCTTCGGAAGCAATAGAGCACTTACGTAGGCTCCAAGTGGACGACCCTTCAAAAATACATTATCAACCCGATCTTCTGAAACGTCTTCTTACGCTATTCCCGGGCGGAATTCCAACCCCTACCCATAACCCCTAAACCTGGAGAACACCATGGCCTTTGATCAACCTGAAACCCCAATCCAACTTGTTAAATCCTCCAAGTTTTGTACCTTGGTTTTGCAACAAAACCCCGGACCTGCGGATGTAGATCAGGTCGTCACCGAAATCCAAAAACTCACCCCCGATTCGGGCCCTTTATTTATACAAATGCAACACCTGATCAAAATGGAGCCTGCGACTCAAGACAAACTGCGAGCAGTGATCGAAGACGTTCAAAAACGAGGCATCCAAACCAGCCTCATTCTTATTCCAGAGCCCATTAATCCTATCTTGACTCAAGCCCCGTTTTCAGGAATGCGACAGTATCAGGCGCTCCGCCAAGCCCTGATCGATACCAAAATCATTCAACCCAAATCTTTAGATGTGGATTTTATCAACCCGTTTATCTTCGCAACCGTTAAGGTACTCAAGGTGCAAGCGATGACCGATGCAAAGCCAGGCGCTCCCACCCTGCGCAAATCTGAAGAGCCCCTGTACGGCGATGTCACGGGAATTATCGGACTCACCTCGGAGTCCTTTTCGGGACAAATCATGATCCAATTTCCCTCTCAAACCTACCTCAACATCATGAGCAAAATGCTAGGGGAACCCTTTACGGAGCTTACCCAAGACATCATTGATGGTGCTGGGGAACTCACCAACATGATTTTTGGTCAGGCCAAAGTAAACCTCAACGAAAAGGGATACGGGATCAAAACGGCGATTCCGTCGGTGGTTTCGGGAAAAAATCACAACATCAAATCGTCTGTGGAAACCACGAACGTTTTTATTCCGTTCAGCTCCGATAGCGGCCCCATGGCAATTGAAGTCCGCTGGACCCCATAGCTCAAGAATTTAGAGGGATTTGAATGGAGCAAGAGGAACACTATTCCATTCTTGCATCTGAGCTAAGATCTCATTAAAAGTTTTGACCTGTGATTCTCGACTTCCATAGGCGCGCAGGGCAAAAGACTGGGAAGCCATTTCCCTGTCCCCCATCACCAACGACACTGGAATTTTGGCCACTTGGGCCTCGCGTGTTTTCAACCCCATCGATTCGTTACGATCATCAATATCAAAACGAATTCCCATCTCTTTGAGCTGCTGACCAAAACTTTCACACGCCTCTTTATGCGCATCTTTGATCGGGATGAGACGCGCTTGAATCGGCGCCAACCAAAACGGGAAGGCCCCCGCACAATGCTCGATAAAAACACCCATAAAGCGCTCCAATGACCCCAGCACAGCCCGATGGATCATCACCGGTGGATGAGCCTGGTTTTCTGAATTGGTGAACTCCAAGCCAAACCGAACCGGCAAATTAAAATCCAGCTGAATGGTGGCCAACTGGTGCTGGCGCTTTAAGGCATCTTTAAACCGAAAATCAATTTTAGGCCCGTAAAATGCGCCATCCCCCGCATTAATCGTAAAGGGCCGACCCAAGTGTTCTAAAACATTCTTTAGCGCTGCTTCGGATTTATCCCAAACCTCTTCGCTCCCTACGCGCTTTTCTGGACGCGTAGATAGTGCTATCGACATTTCGTCCAAATTAAACTGAAATACCGCGTAGGTTTTCATGATCATGTCTACAACGCGGCGGATTTCTTCCTGAATTTGATCGGGTGTGCAAAAAACGTGGGCATCGTCCTGACAAAATGATCGAACGCGGGTCAAGCCAGCCGTCACACCAGAACGCTCGTAGCGGTGTAGCCTTCCAAAATCCGCCAGACGCAGAGGAAGATCGCGATACGAACGTTTGGTAGAAGCGTAAATAAAGGTGTGGGCTGGGCAGTTCATGGGCTTCACCGCAAATTCGCGTTCGTCGACTTCGGTAAAGTACATGCTCTCTTTATAGTTTTCATAATGGCCGGAGCGGTGCCACAACTGCGCATCGAAAATCTGGGGAGTAATCACTTCGTCGTACCCATAATGACGGTACATTTCCCGTACATAACTGACCAAGCGGTTATAGACTACAGTCCCTTTGGGATGGAAAAACGGCGCGGCTGGACTTTCGACATGAAAAGAAAACAGGTCTAATTCCCGACCCAATTTTCGGTGATCACGCCTCTTGGCTTCTTCGAGAAAAAACAAATGCTCGTCCAATTCTTTTTGAGTAAAAAACGAGGTTCCATAAATCCTCTGAAGCTGGGGATTTTTTTCGTTTCCTCTCCAGTATGCCCCAGCAACACTCATGAGCTTGAACGCTTTAATGCTTTTCACCGAGGTGACATGCGGACCACGACATAGGTCCGTAAAGCCTCCTTCGGTAAACGTAGATACCGTAGTTACACCCAATTTTTCACGCAAATTTTCAATGATTTCGACTTTAAACGTCTGATTCCGTTCTTGAAACCACTGGATCGCTTGGTCGACATCCCAGTCTTGCCGAACAAAAGACTCGCCCCTTGCGATAACTTTATTCATTTCTTTTTCGATTTTTTTTAGATCCTCGTCACTCAATTTCACGGGAAGATCCACATCGTAATAAAAACCATCATCAATCGCAGGCCCAATCCCGAACCGGGCGGACGGCCACAAATTGGAGATCGCATGAGCCATCACATGTGCCGTAGAGTGACGCAAAGTTTCAAGCTCATTGAGTTGGTCAGGTTCTGTTAAATCAGAAAGCTGAGAGAGGTTTTGTGTCGGAGATAAAGGATTGGAGCTCATCACCGTATTTTAAGGGGATTTTTTAAGTTGGTCACGAACGATTGTTAAAGAATCAAGAGAAGGATGAAGAGAATACTTCCGAAGAGGCACGGACAACCGAAATGGCGGATTGATTCCAAACCACAACTGCGTGCGGTCCGCGATAAAAAGATACGGCTGATCCCGATAAATCAACTGGGATAGTTTTCCCAAAAGTTTTTGTCTTGATTCCAAATCGGGCGCCTTGGTCATATCCAATAGGATTCGATCCACATCCGGGTTGCTATAACCCCCGAAATTCGATCCTTTTTGAATCGATTCCGTTGCCCAGTGCTGAACAGGATCATGATAAGCCAATCCGATCGACCATAACAAAAACGCCATTTCAAACTGCTTGGCATGAAGCCGCTCAAAATATTGGGCCGAGTCCACGAGCTGAATTTGAATCACGATACCGCATTTTTTTAACGATTCTTGCGCTTGCAGGGCAAGGGACTTTGCTGTTTCCGACTGACTTGAAACCGTAATCGTGAACTCTGTTTTTCCGCCAGGACAACTCCAGCTCAATCCTTCAGACGTGCAGCCGGCTTTTTCTAATTCCGCGCGCGCCAATTCGATACTCCACCGATAACGTCCTGCGCGGACTGACGGAGCTGTCGCCGACACGCCCCCAGAAAATGGCCCCACCGATGCCGAGGCAAGACCATGATAGGCATTCTCCACCATCTGATCCAGAGGAACGCAATGGGCGATGGCCTGGCGCACATGACTGCTTTTGAGGACGGGGTGCTGAAGTTGATACACAAACCCGGACCATGATACCCCAGGGGTCGATGCTTTCACGATGCGGGAATCGGAAATTTTATCCTTAAGGACAAGCGGAACCAAGTCCGGAGATAATGAAATAAAATCTAGTTTACCCTGACGCCAATGCTCGTAAGCCAAACGGGAATCGGGGATAATTTTATAGATCCAATTTTTCACCGGGAAAATACCGCGATATTGGGCGTGATGACGGATCCAAAGCTGGTCTCTTTGTTTCAAAACAAGTTCTTCATTGGGATTAAAGCGATCTACAATATACGGCCCAGAGGTCACAGGATTCATC
>JAIXVT010000196.1 GCA_027482725.1 Pseudomonadota bacterium
ACCGAGCTTGGGTATTGAGTGTTGTTGGAGTGGCTCCAATCCCGGAAGTTTTTATACTGAGCAAGTAAACCGAGTCCGAACCTGGATTTACCGAAGGTGTGGGAAAGTCATCCATTGAAATCGCTTGTGCGGTAACCCTGAGGGTTACGGTTCCGAAAGCCACACCCTCTAACGACCCGTCTACGATTTCAAATCCCGAGTTTGACGAAAACACCGGAGCGCTTTTTGTTACCGATATTGCCGATCCTCCCGGGCCCACCACCGATAAAGATGTACTCACGGGTGAAAGCAAGAGATGACCTAATCCGGTAACGCGGAAAGGACCATTTGCTTGGAACGTATAGGTGCGCATTGTTCCCGACGACGCTCGGTCAGAATACACGCCTTCCCCTAAATGATCGGAGCCGATAGACGCTGAAGCACTCTCTACTCCAGAACAATTCACCCGGTAGGTTCCCGCAGATTGTATTTGATTGGAGTTTACGCTGATTCGTGTTGCCACTCCGTCCCGTCCCACAACATTGAGAGGAAACGAAGAAGAACCGCAAAAAGAACGGTCTGAGGATCGAGCCTGAAATCGCGCAGGGACACTTCCCGAAGCGCCTTGATAAGGGGCAACCGCGAGAGAGTAATCCCCAGTGGGTAACGATCCAAAAAGGTAATTTCCATTTTGATCGGTTAGCGCTTCTGCAAGGGGAAATCCTGTGGCCTGAGAAACGGCGACGACGGCGCCACCGACAAGCGGCGCTCCAGATGGATTTAAAACTTGTCCTTGGAGCGCGCCGTAGGAAGAGGGATCGCTCCCGTAAAGCGCTTTCACTCCCGCAATATCGTCACAACCCAAATGCGATTGCTCGCGGTATTCCACATACAGCATCGAGCTATTGAAGGATGACGAATGGGATAGGCCTAGCGCGTGTCCTAGTTCGTGGGTCACGACGTTGGGGATGTACACTCGTGGCATTCCTCCAGAGGATCGGGAAGAGGTGTCGCTCGGGTTTGAGGTAAACTGGTAATTGCGGTCATTAAATATAACGTCGGTTTCGATCAAGTCCCCAGATGCCGAATTAAACCAAAGTTGTGTATAGCCGATTACATTGGAGTCGATAGATACTCCCGACTGTGAGGCGAACGATAGTGAGCTTAATCCGTTAAGACTCACGCCCGGCTTAAAGACAGAAGCATCCGTGCCCTGCCAATAGTCGAAATCGAATTCGCCTTTGCTGGCCCATTTCCATTGAGTCAGCGCTCCTACTACTGCATCCCAAATGAACGAACTGCTCAAGGCGTGATTCCCTCGTGGATTCCCCGCTAAATTGAGCTTTTGACCGACGCGCCATCGGACCATGGCTCCGCTCCCTGTTTCCGACGTGGTGTACGCCCACACCACGTCGGTGAGAGAGAGAACTATTAGGACCAACGCTACGCCAAGTCGAGTCGTGTTCATCCGTGAACTCCTTACATGAGGTGAAGTGCTTTGATCGCAATCCGTGCGACCGACTCCCACCTAGGCTAAGTGCAAGCTCTAGGCCTACAACTCTTTTATTTTATCTTGGGTTTGAATAAATAATAAATGCCTAAAATCAGGCCAAAAATCGCAAAAATCTTGAAATAGGGTATTTCTGGAGTGGGTTCGTTTTGCACCCCCTCGGGATTTGACGGAGGTGTCAAAGTGTCGCTGGGTTGTGCCACGCCCGATACAGGTGGCGAAGGCGGAGCAGGAATTGGGGTGATATTGTGAATAGGCTTGGGAGCGGGTTGCGGTTGGTTTTTGACCAAGGTTCTCAATTGGTCTAAGGACCATGTTTTTTGATTTTCCGGCGGAATGGGTTGTTCGGGCCCGTCGCTGTGGTCGTGATGATCGGCGTATCCCAAGAGGCCGCCCTTCAGTGTAAGGACTCCATTCTGTTCGATGAGGTCGAATTCCCCTAACTGCAGTCCGATCACATCATGGGATAAGTCCGAGTTTTTAGGGCCTAAAAGGTACACTCGGTCTTCGCCTTCTTTAAAATCAGGACTTCCGGCTATTTCTAGAGTGACGCCGTCTTTCGTTCCACCAAGTTTACGAATCGTGATCCGGTTCCCGACATCGCCTCGCAAGACCTCGTCCACATTGACTTCGCCTAATGTAACTATCGTTCGTTCTCCATTTTGCGTTAAACCATATTCAGCGTGTACCTTCGTTATTTTCCCCCTCACGATAACCGAAGCATCGGCCGCAAAATCTGGAAGCGGTCGAATATAGAAACTCGTTGCCGGGGCCGAAGGGATAACGCTAAATAAGAGAAAGGCCAAGATAAGGTTCATCTCCAAAAAATTATGTCATGGGTACCGAACTCCGTATTACAGAAATCTAAAACGAGTGTGATTTACTTGGCTCTTTTTGCGGCCTTGTTGATCGCACTACAGTTTTTGTATCGGGGGGGGGTGCATCTGGTAGAGCTTAAAGCCGAAACCCTGACGCTTCGAGAACTCCCGTCCGCGATGTTCTTGTCTTTACTCCGAATGTTGCTCTCTTACGGCGTAGCATTACTCTTCGCGTTTGCATTTGGATGCTTGGCAGGACTTACGCGTTGGGGCGAGCGGTTCTTGCTCCCGATGCTTGATATTTTGCAGTCCGTACCTGTGGTCGGGTTTTTTCCCGCGGCGATTTCATTTTTTATCGGGATCACCCAAGGCCATCGGATCGGGGTCGAGCTTGCAGCGGTTTTTTTGATTTTCACCTCACAGGCTTGGAATATGGCATTTGCCGTTTATGAAGCTATTCGTGCCATTCCTGAAGAAAACTCCGAAGCGGTAGCGGCATTCGGTTTGTCTCCGTCACAAAAATTCTTTCATCTCTACGCTCCTGCAGCTATTCCTCGACTTGTTTATAATTCGATTTTGTCTTGGGCCAACGGTTGGTTCTTTTTGGTTGCGTGTGAAATTATCGCGGTGGGGCCGGTCAAATACAATCTTCCTGGAATTGGGAGTTTTTTGGCTCGTGCTGCGGAAGAGGATAATATCAATCTGGTGCTCTGGGGGTTGGCTGGACTGGGTACTTTGATTGTGCTTTTGGATGTGTTCGTATGGCGTCCGCTTATGGCTTGGTCAACCCGTTACCGACAAGATCAAACCGCGGGCGATGATGAAGACTCGGGTGAATTTTTGGATTTGCCCAAAACGTTGTTTTCAAAACTTGGATTTATCGTTGC
>JAIXVT010000193.1 GCA_027482725.1 Pseudomonadota bacterium
AAACAAACTTTTATTTTTAGATCGGATTCCGTTTTCAGAAACCAGAAACTATGTGACGTTGATTGGCCGAAATTTTTTTTGGTATACCAAAATTTATCAAGGAAAATTTGCTTCCCATGTTGAACCCGAGCAAGCGTTTCGGTCGCTTACTCCGTAAACCTGAGGATTTCGTCTCGGCGGCGAAGGGTATCTGAATATCCTAAATCCAAGAGTTGATGGGTGTATTTTTTTTCGAAAGCCAAATAGGATAACAAGTCCCATCCTTTATTTTCTTTAGCGCCAATTCCACGGAGCAAATATCTGACCAGTGTGGGGAATTCTTTGAGTGATCCTTGGGCCAGACGGCCCAGGTCCTGACTGGGACGCAAGGTCAGCACGGGAATTTTTCTGAGCGGATTCGACATGTTTTGTTTTTGTTCGGGGGTCAAGAGACCCAATGTGCTATTGATTCTCTCTAGTCGCTCTAGGTCCGTCTCCAAAGAATCTAAAAAAACGGCATTCAAAAGAACACCGCTAATATCCGCAATTGAAATTTCCTTTTGTTTGGCTTCGCGGTTGATTTCTATCGTTTGTTCTTGGGTCCTAAAATAGCGAATGCCGATGGCGATAATTTTTTCGGCACCCAAGTGGATAGATGGGGAAAGGGGGGAACTTAACCGAATGCAACCGTCACCATAAAAGGAACCATCCATCTCTATCGGCGGAAAAAATACGGGAATGGCACTTGATGCCATGATGTGTTCCACCGTGAGTGGGACCCGTAGGCCCATTCGTGTAGATCGGATCCATCCACGAATCTCAGGAACGCCGTCATAGAAACTAATTGCAGTACCGCTCAGATAATTGGTGGCGGACACCGAAAATCCTCGTAATTTTCCTTGTTTGATCAGAAGCGGTATTTGTTCAAGCGGCACCTCTCTCTGTAAAAGCTCTCGGAGCGGCTGCGTGTCTAAAAGGTAATTGGCCTGTTTTGTGATTCCTCCCAGAGAAACACTGCTCAGCCATTTTGATCCCAAAGACGTGAGCGAACCCACGTCGGCGCGGTAAACCTTTTCACTGTCTAAATGTGCCCAAAGATCCCATAAGCCTTTGGTGCTTGATGAAAATTTCCCGGCTCTTGCTGCCAAGTAAGAGGCATTGATTGCACCGGCCGAAACCCCGGTCATCACCCCAAAAGGATTTTCATGATCAGATAGAATTTCAGAGAGGGCTTGGATTGCTCCGACTTGATAGGCTGCACGGGCACCACCACCGGTAAGGACAAGGGCTAAGCTCATGATTTGAGAATACTTGAACTTTATTTCTTAAGGCAGTGAGCGCGAGAATTGACGGTAGTGCTGATAAATTCCGTAAACTCCCCCTGCGCTTAAAAGATGCCAAAGGGCGTGTGCTTGGAGCAGGCTTTGGGGAAAGCACCAGTAACGGGTGATGTCGGCCAAAGACGCAAGAGAGCCCACAACAAAAAGCCCAAGCGCCAAAACAAAATACTTTCTCGATTCTGCTTGGGCTTGGAGTTCCGTTACACCCACACCAAAAGCCAGAGTCAGGATGATGGCCTGAATGGGCGATCCTTTAACGATTCCCCAAAGTACAGGGGCAAGCATGATGAATATCGCAAAGCTGAGGCTCAGTAAGGGTTTGCTTTTTGGCCAGGCATTCAGCCGTACCAAGTTCATTAACAACAAATACAGGGCCAAGGCGAGCATTCCAAAAAAATCTAAGGCTTGAGAAAACTGATTAAGGCTTGCGTGGTAAATTCCAGATAAGCAACCCAAGAGGATCGTAATGCCGGGAAACAGCCGTAACCACTGGGAGCCGGAGGGGTTTTTTTTAAAATCCCAGATCATGAATACCCCTGCCAAGATATACGCCAAGTTACTCCAGGTATTGGCGGGAGTCATGATCCAAGAGCATTGGTGGGCTTCGCACCAAGTCACATTGGGGGGGAATTTTTGGGACAAACCCTGCCAAGGACAGGATAAAAGGGACTCCATTTTTTGGCCTTACCCTAGAGACGATTTTCGTGGGGCTTGGGTGAGAAACTCCACATTTTTGTTATTTTCTTGAGCGTGTCTTAAGGCCCAATCACTCCGGAATAAAACAACGGGCAGTTGGTCACGGTCAAAAACGACCTTTGTTTCTTCGCGTCGCTCAAAATCTCTGAGTTGTTCGGCATCCCCTTTAAACCACCGTGCGTGGGCAAACCCCAGTCGTTCGATACGGACATCGACACTATACTCAGCTTTTAAACGGTGTTGTAAAACTTCAAACTGGAGTGCTCCAACCGCTCCTAGGACCGGGTCTTTGTTTCCCATGTCTTTTTGGCGATAAATTTGCACAACTCCCTCTTCGGAGAGTTGTTCTAAGCCTTTTTCCAGTTGTTTGCGTTTCAGAGGATCCAAGATGAGCGTCTGTGCAAAGTGTTCGGGAGAAAAGCTAGGAACTCCGGTGTACTCCAAGTTTTTTTCACTGCTCAATGTATCTCCAATACGCAGTGATCCATTGGTGTCCACCAAGCCGATAATGTCTCCTGCCCAAGCCTCTTCGACGACGACCCGTTCTTGACCAAAAAAACTTACGGGCATTGCAAGCTTGATGTCTTTTTCCAGACGGGAGTGACGGGCTTGGAGGTTACGGGTAAACTTCCCTGATGCTACACGGATAAACGCAACACGGTCTCTGTGAGAGGGATCCATGTTGGCCTGAATTTTAAAGACAAATGCTGAAAATTTAGGATGAGTAGCGTCGATACTTTTTCCATCCGAGGTCGTTCGGGCCGTGGGCGGAGGAGCAAGCTCGATAAACTTCTCTAGAAAAAGCTCCACACCAAAGTTATTCATCGCAGAGCCAAAAAAAACAGGGGTAAGATCGCCCCGCAAAACACGTTCTTGATCAAATGCATCACCGGCAAACTCGACTAACTCCAGCTCGGTTAAAAATTGATCGTAAAGCTCTTTGGCCTCGTATTCGTCGTTTTTTTGTCCAGCCAAGGCGGTCAGAAAATCAGGATCATCCACTCCCGACATTTTTTTTGCTTGAAGTCGGCCTTTAACGTTAGCTTCCCCGTCAGTATGAAAGAACAAAATCTCCTGGGAGCCCCGATCATAAACTCCTCGGAAGCGATCTCCCGAACCTATAGGCCAGGTCATTGGACAAGACCTAATCCCTAAGACTTTTTCAAGTTCGTCGATCAGATCTAAGGGGTCTTTGGAGGGACGATCCATTTTGTTGATAAACGTAAAAATGGGGATGCCCCGTAAACGGCACACCTCAAACAGTTTTCGCGTCTGGGGCTCGACGCCTTTTGCGGCGTCGATCAACATGACCGCAGCGTCGGCGGCAATCAAAGTGCGGTAGGTGTCCTCGCTGAAATCCTTGTGACCGGGGGTGTCCAAAAGGTTCATCACCGATCCCTGGTACTCAAATTGGAGCACGGAGGTGCTAATCGAAATTCCCCGTTGTCTCTCGATTTCCATCCAATCTGAAGTCGTGTGGCGCTGGTTGGCTTTGGCCCGTACCGCACCCGCTAAATGGATTGCTCCGCCGTAGAGGAGGAGTTTTTCGGTGAGCGTGGTCTTTCCTGCGTCAGGATGCGAAATGATCGCAAACGTGCGCCGTTTGTTCACTTGTTCGTTAAGGAGAAGGGAGGGTTGATCTGACACAGTGTGTCTAGGGTAGCGTTTTTGGGTTCTAAAAGAAATTCCTCAATATCCGATCAAATTAATCCGATAAGTCTACTGTATGAAGATCGGGCATCAACCCATCATTGCGCTGATCGTGAATCATGCTTCTGGGCACCCTGTTCTGGCAGGGATCCTCACCCAAGTCGAAGAAATCAAGGTCTTCGAGGATGCACTTTACGATGAATCTCTGCCTCGGGATCCGATGGCAGAAGTCGAGGCTTACCGCAGCCGAGTTGTGCAAGATGATGAAGAATTTGCGGATTTTGTCGAAACCCTTCTGGCTCAACCTGGAGTTCGTGTCGATGTTCAAGAGCACGCTTCACTTTGGTTTAAGTCCAAAAGGAAAATCGAAAACTTTAAGAAAGCTGAAATCGAAGCCTCAAAAGTGATCGCCCAGTATGCGTTTCAGGTGTACTGCGGTGACGTAAGTAAAACCGATTTTACTTTGGCCGGACCAACAGCACAGGTCCGTGTCGTCGTTTTTGAATGTGACCAGGTATCAACTCACGTCGCTTAACGCAAGAGTTGGTGGTTAAAATAATAAAATTAAAATCATTGATATTTTGACGGTTGACTCGATACGCTTTTTTTCCAAGGAGACTCTCATGGATCGAATGTCACATTGGTTTGGTTTTTATCGTTTAGCCCTTTTAATGAGCTTTGTCGTGGGGGGGGTGTCATCTGCGCAACTGCTTCCTTTTAATTTGACGTGCGAAGATGATCAGCGGCGCTCGCTCCCTTTTTTGAATCAACAGGTTCTGCAATGGCGGGCCAATTCTCCAAATCAAACGACCAAGCGGGCGTTGATTGAAGGGGTCGTGGTTGCCGATGCCCCGGATACACCCAAACACACCCGGTTTTTTATATCTATTGATCACGACCCGAGAACGGTGGAAATCGAAGTGATTTTTAACGACGAGTTTGCAGATCTTCCCCAGGTAAAACCCGGACAGCAGGTGATCGCGTGTGGTGATTACATCACTTCAAAAAAGGATACCAACCGCTACCCAGCATCTAAAGCGGGAGCAATTATCCATTGGTTGCACTACAACCCGGGCGATCGAGATGGTGGACGCCACCCCCATGGATTTTTACTCATAGACGGAATTCCTTACGGAACTGAAGAAACTCACTCCGCACGTCGTAAAAACTGAGTTAAACTTTTGGGGCATGATCCCCCAATTTATCACTTCAGCAAAAGATCTTGAGCAAGTTTGTGATGCCCTCAAGATTGAAACCGAAATTGCTTACGATACCGAATTCATTCGTGAAACCTCGTTTTATCCCAAGTTAGAATTAATTCAGGTAGCGACCCGCACATCGGCTTGGGTCATTGATGTGCGGGCTTTTCATCAAAAAGGAAAAGTGGATGCTCGACCCTTTCAGAATTTGTTAGAAATTTTTCAAAATCCAAAAATTACAAAAATCGTGCACGCGGCTTTCGGGGATCAAGAGTGCATCTACTCTGCATTTGGAATTTTACCCACTCCAATTTTCGACACGGCGATCGCAGCATCTTTAGCGGGAATGGGCGATAACATCGGCTTATCTAAACTGCTTAAAGAGTGCCTCAATGTCGATCATGCTAAAGGTTACGCTCGCACCGATTGGTCTAAGCGTCCTTTATCAAAACCTGTCATTCAATATGCGTTGTCTGACGTAACGCATTTGGTTCAGTTATTTGATCATTTACAGGTGCAATTAGAGCAACGGGGCCGCGTCCAGTGGGCCCGTGATTTAGCGCAAGAATTCGAAAAACTTGAGACCTTTGATGCCCCCCCAGAAGATATCGCGGTTAAGCTTGCGCAAAGCGGTAGGTTTCAGAAAAAAGATTTTGGGGTGCTTTTGGAACTGGTGCGCTGGCGCGAGGCTCGGGTTCGACGATTGGATGTGCCTAGACGTTGGATTGCGGATGACGGTGTGTTGATTGATTTGGCAAAGACTAAACCCAAAACCGCGGAACAACTCTCGGCTTTTCGGGGGCTGTCTAAGGGGGAGTCTAAACCCGAGCATGCAAAAACTATTTTTGATGCCAT
>JAIXVT010000233.1 GCA_027482725.1 Pseudomonadota bacterium
GTGGTGGGCGCGCTCGCGTGGACTCCAGCGGGATGGTTGGCGACGCTGCCGTCCGTACCCAGCCACGCAATCGCCCTGTCGGGCGCATGTCTACGCAAACGCCCCTACCCTCAAACCACAAGCGCGGTGGCTGTAAAACTCAGGAAAACGTAACTCCATAAATACCGGTCAAGTTTTGGTCGCATCCTGTCGATAAAACAGACAGAGGATGAATCTATGTTGGACTGGGAAGATATTCAACAAACACACGTAATCCGAAAACTTCGTACCATTTTGGGTCAATGGTTCAAGGTTGATCTGTTTTTTATCGATGCCAGCGGACAGATTAAAAATATTGATTTTCGCGACTCCAAAAAAGAATACAAAAATGCGCTCTCTCAACACCTGATGTCTCGGGAGTTTTCACGAGAATGGCTCTCCAGATATTTTATCGAACAAACACCACTCCTGTCTCAAGCCCCGGAACTAACGCTCCACCGTGTCGGCCCTTTGGGTTTTGAAACGGTTTACTTTGCCAAGGTGATGATTCAAAAGGAATATCAGGGTACGATCGCGGCATTCTGTTTGGCGGCTATCGATGCCCCCGAAGATCTTTTACAAGCCGCAAGGTTGCGGGTAGTCACAGCCGGAGGTAATGCGGATAGTTTTAATCTGTCCATAAAATCTTTAAAAGTTTTAGATAAATCCGAGCAAAAATACAGTGAAGAGCTGATCGATCTGGTAGCTCAAGAAGTCGTAACCTTCCATACTGAAATCGCTAAACGCGAAAGTCGGATTACGGAACTCAATCAACAGCTCGAAACTCGCTACAGCTATCATCAGATGATCGGCAAATCAAAGCCGATGCAAGACTTGTATGAGGTGCTGGATAAAATTGCTTCAAGCGAAGCCACAGTACTGATCCAAGGTGAAAACGGAACGGGTAAAGAACTCATCGCGAAATCCATCCACTACAGCAGCCCCCGAAAAGACAAGGCTTTCATCACCGTGAATTGTTCTGCATTTAACGAAAACCTGTTGGATAGCGAACTTTTTGGTCATGTTAAAGGAGCATTTACAGGGGCCATCAAAGACAAAAAGGGCTTATTTGAAGCCGCAGATGAAGGAACATTGTTTTTGGATGAAATCGGCGATATGTCGCCGTCCATGCAAGTCAAACTTCTCCGCGTTTTGCAACAAGGAACGCTTACTCCCGTTGGCGGAACGGACGAACGCAAAGTTGATGTGCGTGTGATTGCGGCGACCCATCGGGATTTAAAATCAATGATCGAACAGGGGACGTTTCGGGAAGATTTGTACTACCGCATCCATGTGATCAACTTGAGTCTCCCTGCTCTGCGCCAACGCAAAGACGATATCCCTCTTCTGGTGGAACACTTTCTCAAAAAAGGGTGTGACTCCAAAAAACTACCGCAAAAAGTGTTGCACCAAAAAAGCTTAGAAAAGTTTTTTGAATACCCTTGGCCAGGGAATATTCGGGAACTGGAAAATGAAATCGAGCGCCTCATTGTGCTGAGCGGTAACGATAAAGAGATTCCCGTAGATTTGGTTTCCCAACGGATTTTAGCGGGAGTATCTGGTACGGGCCCACTAAAAAGCTTGGGTCTCGATTTGAACGGAAAACTAAAAGATGCGATCGAAGAGTTAGAAAAGAAAATGATTCTAGAGGGACTAAAGCGCACGAAATGGAATAAATCCCGACTATCAAAAGAACTAGGGATTTCCCGAGCCGGACTGATCATGAAGGGCGAAAAATATGGCCTAGATAAACGAAAAATGGCCCGTGACGATCAGGCGGCTTAACACCCATCGGATGAAATATGACCCTCTCAAGACAACGTTGGCTAGAAATTTCTCAAGAATACTACTTAAGGCTAAGCAAAGACGGCTTTATTCAAGAGACTCAAGGGAATTGGAAAAAGTTTTTCATCAATTCGGATTCTGTATTGATTGGAAAAAATATCGGGGATCTTTTTATTTTCGAGCGGAATTTTCTAGAAAAAATTTTTAACGAAAACACTTACTCAACCCGTGCCCTACTGCTCCATGAAAATCATGACCAAGTCATCATTCAATGGACGTTTAAAGAGTCCCCCGAAAAAGACTGTATTTATGCGGCAGGACTGGACGTTACAGAAAAAAACCGAGCAAAAACATTTTTCGAAGAAACCGAAAAAATCTCGGGTGTTGGGGGCTGGGAAATTGATCTCATCTCCAAACGCTTATACTGGTCCCGTGCCACCCATTCCATTCACGAAACAGATCCGCTCACTTATCAACCCAAACTGGAAGATGGAATCTCGTTCTACCATCCTGACGCCATACCGGAGCTAAGCCATGCGGTCGAGCTCCTGATGACTCAAGGGGTGTCATTCGATCTCACCCTGAAATTCATTACCGCTAAAGGCAATCACCGGTGGGTACGCTCCATTGCCCACGCCGAGGTTGTTCAAGGTAGCCCTATCCGTGTGTTCGGCTCCTTTCAGGATGTCACCGAAGCGAAAAAACGGGAGCAAGAACTAAAAACCCTCAACGAACGGCTCACTTTTGTTTTGGAGGGCTCCAAACTCGGATCTTTCGATTGGTGGCTTGAGGAGAGCAAAGTTTATTTTGATCGCTATTGGGCGGTCATGTTGGGAGTCGATCCCGAAAAAATTCAACATGACTTTAAGACCTGGGAGTCCCGCTGTCATCCCGATGATCTTCCGCGCGCACACAAGGAAATTCAGGACCACCTTTTAGGAAAAAAAGAGCAGTACGAATGCCTACACCGCCTACGGCACGAAAACGGGCAATGGCTATGGATCTTGGGACGAGGAAAAATCACAGAAAGAACCCCCGATGGACGGCCGATTCGATTTTCCGGAACAAATCTGGATATGACCCAACAAAAGAACGCTGAAACTCAAATGATTCACTCTGCAAAAATGGCGTCTTTAGGAGAAATGGCAAGCGGTATTGCCCATGAAATCAATAACCCACTCACGATTATTCATGGGAAATCGATGCAGATTAAAAAAGCCTTACAAGCCTCAAGCACGGATCACGAAAAAATTATCGCAGACGTCGATAAAATTTTTCATACCTCCGAACGCATTGCAAAAATCGTAAAAGGGCTCCGCTCATTTTCTAGAAACGGAGATCATGACCCGATGGTCACAACCTCACTCCACAAGATTTTAGACGACACGCTAGAGATCTGTACCGAACGATTCAAAACAAAGCGAATTCAAATCTTGCGCGATATCCTACCCGAACATGAAAACTTACTGTGTCGGCCGGTGCAGATCGAACAGGTGATGATGAATCTTCTTTGCAATGCCTACGATGCGATCCATGCCCACGAATCTCCGTGGATCAAAGTAGAAACATTCTCTACCCCAAGACATTGGGGGATACGGGTCACCGACAGCGGTACGGGGATACCGGATTCTATTGTAGCAAAAATGATGCAACCCTTCTTTACCACTAAAGAGGTCAACCGAGGTACAGGTCTCGGCCTAAGCATCTCTAAAGGGATTATAGAAGACCACGGAGGCCAACTCCGTTACACCCTCCATGAGGGACATACCGCTTTTGAGTTGATCTTTCCACCTCAGGCCGCTGGACAACGGCAGGCAGCATAAAAAAAGCCCAAGGCAAATTGCCTTGGGCTTCTAAAAAATGAAGGAAATTTAAAACTACTTTGTAGTTTCGGCTTTTTTCTTTTTGCCACCAAAAAGCTTACGCATTTTGGCAAAGGGATCTGTTGCGGCGGTTTCGGTGGTCGCATCAGCCTCGGTAACTTCTTTTGCTTTTTTACGACGGTTAATTTCCGGGTGATCCACCAGTTCGATCATGGCTTGTTTAGCGCCATCGCCCCAACGGGTTTCAGAAATCTTCACAATCCGAGTGTAGCCACCTTTGCGCTCGGCATAACGCTTGGCAAGTTCTCCAAACAATTTAGACACCACCACGTCGTCACGCGTACGTGCAAACGCTAAGCGCCGAGAATTCAGGTTATCTTTTTTTCCTAAAGTAATGAGCTTCTCCGCGACACGACGTGCTTCTTTTGCTTTTTCAATCGTGGTGATGATTTGCTCTTCACGAATCAACGCGTTCGCCATGTTCTTGAACATCGCTAGGCGGTGAGACGTATTTCGGCCGAATTTACGGCCATCTACTCCGTGTCTCATAACTATTCCTTAATCTGGCCTTAATCTGGCCTCACTCTTCAGTTTATTGCTCGGACTATTCCTCAAAGCTATCGTCTTCATCGTCCAAGGCCAAATCGTCGTCAGCAGTTTGGGCTGAGAGATCAACCGGAGGACGAGGAGCCCCACCCCCTGCGGGAGGAACGAAGCCTTCTAACTTCATACCCAAACCCAGACCCATGTCCTGTAAAATCTCGCGGATTTCATTCAAAGACTTACGGCCAAAGTTTTTGGTCTTTAACATCTCGCCTTCGGTCTTCTGCACCAATTCCCAAATGTATCGGATGTTGGCATTCTGAAGACAATTTGCGGAGCGTACAGAAAGCTCGAGTTCTTCTACGGAGCGGTACAGGTTGGAGTTGAACGTAGGTCCACTCACCGTGCGCGTCTCTGTGACGACTTCAGGCTGTTCCTCAAAGTTCAAAAACACAGAAAGCTGGTCTTTCAGGATTTTTGAACCTAAAGCAACGGCATCATCCGGCTTCACAGAACCATCCGTCCAAAGCTCAAGCGTCAGTTTATCAAAGTCGGTGCGCTGTCCAACCCGGCTTTGAGTCACGTTATAATTCACGCGACGCACCGGAGAGAAAAAGCTGTCTACAGGAATCCATCCAATCGGAAGCTCGGCGGATTTGTTGTTTTCAGCTCCACGGTATCCACGTCCCATCTCGACTTTAAGCTCGGCCTTGAGGCGAACCTTTCCTTCGATAGAACAGATCTTGTGGTCACCGTTCATCACTTCAACTTGGTCTGAGGCAATAATGTCTTTTGCGTAAACATCACAAGGGCCGTTAATGTCCAACGACACCGTGACTGAATCCGTAAAAAGCTTAAAGCGGACTTCTTTTAGGTTAAGAATGATCTCGACCACATCCTCGCGGATGCCCTCAAGAGTTGCAAACTCGTGCACCACTCCATCCAACTTCACCGCGGTGATGGCAGCGCCCTGAAGCGATGACAACAACACGCGCCGAAGAGAATTCCCCAACGTCAATCCGAATCCGCGCTCCAAAGGTCGAGCAATGAACTTCCCGTAGGAAGGGCTTAAGGTGTCTTTATCAACATCCAGGGCCTTCGGTTTAATTAAATCGCGCCAATTTTGTTCGATCATGAGTTCCCTCTTCGTTGATTATTTAGAATACAATTCCACGATCAAACGTTCTTCGATCGGAGAAGTAATATCGTCACGCGCCGGTAGATCACGGACCGTAGCCTTGAGTTCAGAAGGGCTAACGTCAATCCACTGAGGGATTTCGCGACGTTTGGACGCTTCTACTGCGGCTTTGATTTGAGTCGTGTTCTGGCTGGCCTCACGAACAGAAATCACATCGCCTTTTTTCAAAAGATACGAAGGAATGTTCACGCGATTGCCATTCACCAAAAAATGTCCGTGGCGGACATAGATACGGGCTTCAGAACGGCTGTTCGCGAACCCTGCTCGGAATACCAAATTGTCCAAACGGCTTTCCAAAAGTTTTAAAAAGTTCTCACCGGTGAGTCCGCGCATGCGATCAGCTTTCTCAAACAACAATCGGAATTGTTTTTCCAAAAGACCGTACATCCGACGAACTTTTTGTTTCTCACGGAGTTGTAAACCAAACTCAGAAAACTTGATACGCCCTTGCCCGTGCTGCCCCGGAGGATATCCGCGACGCTCAAATGAGCATTTCTCGGTGAAACAACGGTCACCTTTTAAAAACAACTTCTGATTCTCACGTCGACAGAATCGACAGACTGCTCCACTGTATCGTGCCATAAACTCTTTAGCTCCTCGTTACGCTTTCTTTGCCGATTTCTTTACACACGTCGGCGCTTGGGAGGCCGGCATCCATTGTGTGGGACTGGGGTAGTATCTTCAATGTAAGTGATGCGGATTCCGGCCAATGCAATTGCCCTCAATGCGGACTCACGTCCAGAACCAGGCCCACTCACAAACACGCTCACACTACGCACACCTGCATCGTATGCTTTTCTCGCGGCGTCTTCTGCTGCGACCTGAGCTGCGAATGGTGTGTTTTTACGAGAACCTCGAAACCCCTTGGCGCCTGCTGACGACCAAGAAATCGAATTTCCCATTTGATCTGCGATCGTGATGATCGTGTTATTGAAGGTTGAAAGAACAAAAGCCTTACCTGTAGACACGCTACGACGAGATGACGTCGGTGCCGGCTTCACTTTTGTTTCTTCGCCTGTTGCTTCAGGCTTTGCTGTTTTAGTTTCGCTCATAAAATCTTTATCCTTGTTTCGTATCGTTCAGTTGCGCCCAAGTTACTTCATCGACTTGATCGATTTTTTACCTGCAATAGCAACCGCCGGGCCTTTGCGCGTGCGTGCGTTGGAGTGCGTGCGCTGACCACGAACAGGCAATCCTTTTTTGTGTCGAATGCCACGGTAGCACGTCAAGTCGACCAAGCGCTTGATGTTCATCGATACGTCACGGCGCAAGTCCCCTTCCACTTTGACGTTCTGGTCAATGAATTCTCGGATTTTACCCACTTCACCTTCTGTGAGGGTTTCAATTTTTTTATTGAGGTCCACATCTGAAGCTTTCAAAATAGCTTGAGCTGTTGAACGTCCAATACCGAAAATGTACGTTAGCGCAATCTCAGCGCGCTTATTCTTGGGGAGATCGATCCCTGCAATACGTGCCACGACGTAATCCTTTCCTACGGATGTTGATTTGAATCTTCTGAGTTACTAGCGATTGAGCGTAGTGTCAATACCGAATTCTTTAGTCAACGATTACCCTTGACGCTGTTTATGGCGGGGGTTTTCGCAAATCACTCGTACGACGCCTTTACGACGAACCACTTTGCATTTGTTGCAAATTTTTTTTACGGATGCTCGAACCTTCATATACCTACTCCTTAAACCTTTCGCTGATAAACTCTTGTTTACCGTTATTCGCCCGAATAGAGCGTTAAAATTTCTTGCTGCCCATCATCTAACAAAGCTACCGTATGCTCAAAATGAGCCGATAACTGCTTATCTTTGGTAACCGCAGTCCAACCGTCCGCGAGAACTTTCACTTCGTGCCGTCCTTGATTGATCATCGGCTCAATTGCCAAAACCATTCCGGGCTTGAGAAGCAAACCTTTCCCCTTGATCCCAAAATTAGGAACTTGGGGATCTTCATGAAGACTTCGTCCTATACCATGGCCAACAAATTCTCTTACCACGCTAAAGCCGTGGCCCTCAACATAATTCTGGATTGCGGCCCCAATATCGAACAAATGATTGCCCGAACGCGCTTGATCAAGGCCAAGCTCTAAACTCTTTTCGGTGACTTCAATGAGTCGAGTTGCAGAGGCCGATA
>JAIXVT010000082.1 GCA_027482725.1 Pseudomonadota bacterium
AGAAAATGCCGATTTATACAAAATCTCTTTGAAGAGTTTTGCGCCAAGATCGAGTTCGGACTTGGGAAGGAAAAAATGAAAACACGTATTTTCTCGGGACGTGAATGCGTTAAAGTCACCCCCTACCCGATCAATAGCTTTAGAAATTTGCTTTGAGGTGAGGCCCGGATGTCCTTTGAACATCATGTGCTCAAGCAGGTGAGCCACACCGTGGTCACACATTTCTTCGTTTCTGGTTCCCGTTTTCACCCACGCTCCCAAAGTGACCGAGCGGAGTTCTTTGGCCGGGTCAACCACCAACGTTAACCCATTGGGATACCGGTACTGCTTGGCGCCCATTTTCATGACTTCATTTTTAGCTTATGATGCCCGTAATGTCGAAAAAGTCTTTACCCGTAAAATCTGCTTCAGTGGTTTCCATTGATCCACTCAAACAGTATTTGCGCGACATCGCCCATACCCAGCCACTAGACCCCGAAACGGAGATCGCTTTGTTCAAGCGCCTCCACACTGAAGGAGACCTATCCGCCGCGCGCGAATTGGTGCAAGCAAATTTAAAACTCGTGGTCAAAATCGCGTTCGAATATCGGTCCATGGTCAACAACCTTTTGGATTTAATTCAAGAGGGAAATATCGGGCTGATGAAAGCCGTATCCAAATTTGATCCCACCAAGGGGGCACGATTGGGGTATTACGCCACCTGGTGGATCCGGTCTTACATTCTAAAGTACCTGATCGATAATTTCAGACTGGTCAAAGTGGGTACATCACACGCGCAGAAAAAACTTTTTTATCATTTGCTGCGTGAAAAAGAGCGCTTGGAGGCTCAAGGAATCCAAGCCACTCCGGCACTGCTGGCCCATCAATTGGACGTGAAAGAAAAAGACGTGATCGAAATGCAACAGCGCTTGCTCACATCCGGCGCTGAGTCGAGCATTGATGCGGGCGGAACCGATCAAGACGGTTCGCGATCGCTTTCCCAAACCCTGACCGATGATCGGGAAACCGCTGACCATGCGCTTGAGCGTGAAGAATGGTTATCGATTTTAGAGGCGCGACTTCCCGAATTCCGCAATCAGTTGAACGAACGAGAGATCAATGTTTTGGAAAGCCGAATTTTGTCCGATGTGCCCAAAACCTTGCAGGAAGTTGCCAACGAGTATGGCCTGACCCGCGAGCGCGTCCGACAAATTGAATCTAAAATCATTGATAAACTGCGAAAGTTTTTTGAAACGGAACTCAAGTCGGAGTAACCCGTTTTAGTTAATTTTCTACGTTGAGCATGTAAAAAAAGATCTGGGGTGTCGCTTTGCCCGTCCCACGATATCTGGTTTTACCGCACAGTGGGGGTTTACCTCTGGGTAATCGTATGCTAGCCTACCGTTTCAAATCATAGAAAAAGGATTGTAAAAGAAATGCAAATCGTTAAGACGAAAAAGTCTCTCATCCGTGAGAACAAAGCAAAAATCGTAAAGACTATCGCTGGTGAAACAACCAACACCGGGTCCACCGAAGTTCAAATCGCGCTCATCACTGATCGCATCAACGGATTAACGCCTCATTTTAAGGCTTTTCCTAAGGATTTCGCCAGCCGTCGTGGCTTGCTGAAGATGGTAGGTCAACGTCGCCGCCTTTTGAATTACTTAAAAGCGACCAACGAAAACTCCTACCAAAATTTGATTCAGAAGCTCGAGCTTCGTAAGTAATCGCAAAAAGAAGTTCAATTGCGGGCGCCCGAAAGCTCTGAGTTATCAGAGATTCGGGCGTTTTCGCTCATTCAGCCTTATCAAAAAGAAAAGGCCAAAAGAAAAGGAAAACCTCATGGTTCAAACCATTACCCTCAACGTGGGCGGACGTCCGCTCACCATCGAAACCGGCCGAATGGCCAAACAAGCCGGTGCATCGGTTCTTGTATCTTACGGGGACACCCGCGTTTTAGTTGCGACAACATCTTCGGCGCGCCCGAAAGAAGGCATCGATTTTATGCCGTTGACCGTCGAATACCAAGAGCGGTTTTACGCAGCCGGCCGAATCCCCGGGGGATTCACCCGCCGCGAAGGTCGCCCATCGACCCAAAGCACATTGGCGGCGCGTTTAATTGACCGGCCTATTCGTCCGCTATTCCCTGAAGGCTATTTTTACGACACTCAAGTGATTGCAACCGTACTGTCGTTGGACAACGATCATGATGCCGAAATGGCAGCATCAATCGGAGCCGGCGCGGCGCTGCACTTGTCGGACATTCCGTTTAACGGACCCACTGCGGCAGTGCGCGTGGGCCGCGTAGATGGAAAACTGGTGATCAACCCCACTTGGGAACAAATGCAAACCACGAGTGATGTGGAAATCGTCATTGCTGGGACCAAGACCGCGATCATGATGGTGGAGGGTGGCGCCAAAGAAGTCTCTGAAGCCGTGATTTTAGAGGCGATCCTTGCAGGTCACGAAGAAATCAAAAAAATCTGTGCCGCTTTAGATGAGCTTCGCCAAAAAGCGGGGAAACCTAAACGCGATTTCACACCACTCACCACCGATGCGTCGATGATGAAAGCCATCGAAACTCAGGCTAAAGCGGGACTAGAAAAAGCGCTTCGCACTAAAGAGAAACAAGCACGCATTGCTTTGGTTGAATCCACCCGCGATCAGACCATGGCTGCGATTTCCGCACAGTTTGGGGCGGATACTGACGAATCAAAAGCAAAAGAGCTGGATCGTTTGTTTGATTTGCTCCAATACAATTTGATGCGCGAAATGATCTTGACCGACAAAGTGCGTATCGACGGTCGTACCACTAAAGATATTCGCAACATCAGTGTAGAAGCGGGCGTATTGCCGTGCACACACGGTAGTTCGTTATTTACTCGGGGTGAAACTCAAGTTTTAGCGGTAGCCACATTGGGTACCGGCGATGACGAACAGATCATCGATAGCATGTACGAAAACACCACCAAAAAGTTCATGCTCCACTACAATTTCCCTCCGTACAGCACTGGGGAAACAGGACGTATCGGCACCCAATCCCGCCGAGAAATCGGTCATGGCGCTTTGGCCGAACGGTCTGTAGAAGCGATGATGCCGGCGTTTGAAAAATTCCCCTACACCGTTCGCATCGTGTGCGAAACCTTGGAATCCAACGGCTCATCCTCGATGGGATCGGTGTGCTCGGCGTCCATGGCATTGATGGATGCTGGTGTTCCTCTTGAAAGTCCGGTTGCAGGGATCGCCATGGGTCTGATCAAAGAGGGCCAACGCGTGGCCGTGTTGTCCGACATTTTGGGCGACGAAGACCATTTGGGTGATATGGACTTTAAAGTTGCCGGCACCGCTCGGGGCATTACCGGCATCCAAATGGACATCAAGATTGAGGGTGTAGACGGCAGCATCATGAAAGACGCGCTCGCCCAAGCCAACGCTGGACGTTTGCACATCTTAAACGAAATGGCGAAAGCGATTTCTACTCCACGTACGGAGCTCAGCAAAAACGCACCACGCATCACGTCGATCACGATCCCTGTGGACCGAATCGGCGAAGTGATCGGGCCAAGCGGCAAAATGATCAAAAGCATCATTGCCGAGACCGGTGCGAAAATCGATATCAATGACGACGGTGTGGTGAATGTTGCACACAATGATGCGGCAAAAGCTAACCGAGCCATCGAGATGATCAGAGGCATCATTGCTGAAGTCGAAGTGGGAACCGTGTACAAAGGCGTCGTAAAAAAGATTATGGAATTTGGTGCGTTTGTTGGGGTTTTGCCTAACCAAGACGGACTCCTCCATATTTCTGAAATTGCTTACGAGCGCGTGAACTCCGTGACGGATTTCTTAAAAGAGGGCGACGAAATCGAAGTGAAAGTACTTGAAGTGGACGGACAAGGAAAAATCCGACTATCCCGCAAAGCGTTGCTCCCGGTACCTGAGGGGTATGTTCCCCCTCCTCCACGTGAACCACGTGGGGACCGAGGAGGAGATCGTGGTGACCGCGGGGGACGTCCTTTTGGTGGCGGAAACCGAGGGGATCGCGGGGGCAATGGACCAAGAGACAGCCGCCGTCAGTAGGCGATCCTTTTTTTGATTTTGGTTATTTAAAAATAATACCCCCGCAGGGAGTTTCCCGCGGGGGTTTTTTTATGGAGCCAATTTGGCCCTAATTTGAGCCTCGATCCGTTTTTGCTTACACATTCTTTATGTAACTTTTCTTACATCCCGCGTTAAGACCTTGCGATTGCTTGTAAAATCAAACCTAAGATTCGATTTTTTTTGTTTTTGACAAATTAAACTTTCCCCATTGAGCCTATTCGACAGGGGGAAAACTATGAAACTTAAGGGGAAATCATTATCCATTGGGGGAAGGCTTACGGCCACCTCCATCACCGTTTTAGGATTAGGGCTTGCGCTGAATGGGCCCGATTCCCGAGCACAAACTGCGGCCGGACAATCCGAAACGACATCAAGCGGGGTTTTGAAGCAAATAAAATCCCGCTACGAAGCCCTGTTTTTTGGGCCTGAACTCACGCAACGAGGATTTCAAGAAGGAGTGCAAGCCGCAAATAACGGGGAATCCGATATGTTTGTGTCTCACCGTCCACGGATCAGCACAAAAATTGGGGATCAATCCGAAGCGGGATTTCAATTACGGTTAGCGACTCTTTTTTCCAACGATGGACTACAGGCTCGCGCCCAAGATTCACGATTATTTTTTAATACCGGAACTTTTGCAGCGTTTGGATTGGTCAAAGTGAGTGCTACTCCGCGGGTGGTACTCCCGTTTTCCAATGCCGCACACAATGGACGAATGCTTCCTTCTCCAGAACTCCTCGTTTCTTTTGATGTGTCGCCCGAAAACTCCAGGTTTTCATTCAGCTACACGCCGCAACTCATCAAATACCTGTACCATGGGTCGGGATCAGAATCGGGGAACTTGGAATTGATTTTTGTAAATAACATCGAAGCCAACTACCAAGCCACACCGTTTCTGGTGATCGAAGCAGGATACTACCCCGAATGGGAT
>JAIXVT010000175.1 GCA_027482725.1 Pseudomonadota bacterium
GCAAGAGCGTGCCAACTGTCTCGACGGGTGAAGTCGGTATTAAGGGTACGGATTTATGGAATTTTTCAGTGAGACAGGTGTTTCACGTTTGAGATTGCGAGACAGTTGTTTCACGAAGGTTGTGAGACACGTTAAGCTAATGGATTTATGGGCTAAACTTTTGATAATGAGAAGAAAGATGCTGAAACTGGTGTCTCATGTCTCATCTACGATACACTTGTTCCATTAAATGTAGCGCAGTCCTGTCTGTCAGTTAATTTTTGAAGGGAGTTGTCTGCGACCGGCTCCCTTCAAATCCAAAACGATTGATCAAAATTCCAATCCTGTTATCTAAGGCTGCGGAGGAACAGGCGAGCAAATTTCAACAATGAAGCCATTGAGGTCCCTAACGTAGCCAACTAACTGTCCCCATGGCTTCTTAACTGGTTTCTTTAGAACAGTAGCTCCGTTGGAAACAGCCTTTTCAAAATCTTTTTCGACATTATCAGTCACGAAAGCCAGCTCAATAGCTGGAGGGCTTGTATCCTTAGAATTCTTCGTAAAAGTAATCTCATTCATGCCAGTCATGAGTTCGTAGCCAGTAAAACTTAGTGTCGTTGCGCCTGTTTCTAGCTCGCCATATTGGCCACTTTCATGGAGATACTTGCGCTTAAATCCAAATGCCTTTTCATAGAACGCGAGTGCTTGTTCGACATTAGGAACGTACAAGATTGTGTATCCAAGTTTCATATGATTTTCTCCTTTAGAGGGGATGTTGTATTTTTTCAGTGTAGTACAACCGACAAAAAAGCTCATAAAGGCGATTAGAAGCAAAAATGTCTTCATTTCCGAAACCTCTTCGCCTGTGAATCTACTAAGTGAAAATTTCGTTTTCGTTCATCTGTAAAATCCCACCAAGGCTTAGAACCTTTTCCGTCCATGAAGTATGCAGCCGAAATGAATACGTCGAGCATGCAGGGGTCTTTATAGAACTTTGTCCTTTCACAAACACGTACGTATAGCTTGTACGGGTCAGTCCCTTTCAGATCCGAAGGCTTTTGAATACCCACGAGGCGAAGATCCGCTGCAATTTGCTTCCCTATATTTGGAATCTGTTCAAGCTCTTGAGCGAAATCTGGGGCCAATGCTTTCTTCATGGGACTCCTGGACAAAATGGAATTTTAGCTTAAATCTGCTAAAGTGGAAGTACTGACATTTTTGTAAGTACTAAATACTTTGAGAGTGAAAATGAAAAAACAAATTAAACAAGCATTCGCCAAAGAATGTCCCGTCGCTAGCGCAATGAAGCATCTTGGTGGCAAATGGAAGTTTGCAATTATCTGGCAGCTCTATCAGGCAGACAGCTATCGCTACGGAGAACTTAGGAGACTCATTCCAAAAATTACCGAAAGAGTGTTTATTCAGCAGCTCAAGGAAATGGAGGGCTCAGGCCTCATTGAAAGGAAATCGTTCCAAGAAATTCCACCTCGAGTCGAATACTCGCTCACGAAAGTTGGGAAGGAGTTGATTCCGGTCATTATTAGCTTGAGTAATTGGTCTCGTAAAAATGGTTTTCACCCTAAGAGTAAAAACAGCAATACATAGCCTAGGTAGTAAGCTCAACTTTCTAAAAATTCCCTCTTGTTACCCGTCCGATCATAGTCGTATAGATAAACCTTGATAGTGCTAACACTGACGCCGAAATGACGGGCCAGGTCCGCATTTGTCCACCCATGTAACGCCTTAAGAGTTGCGAGCTTCTTTTGGTCTAAGTCGAAGACTTCCCGTTTCCATTGAACTGAGTGTGATCTTTTAACAATCACAGGGTGTTCGACCACTATGGGGCGTCCTCCACCATTATTTATTTATTCAAATATTCGATTCTACCCCAAAACTCTTGGAATAAAGCAGAGGAAATGATGTTCAACACTCCTCGCTAACATCCATTCATCTCACGCTCAACCTGTTTCCAGTTTGGCATCATCGCGCCCATAATCTCTTTGAACCTCGAGTTGTGGCTTGGCTCAAGGAGATGCACAAGTTCGTGCAAAACAACCTCTTCCAAATACTGCCGTGGCCGATGAAAAAGCAAGCCGTTAATTACAATTTTTTTTTGATGAATTCGACACGCCCCCCAAAGCGACTTCATATCTCGAATGACGAGTTCTTGGTGCTGGACACCTAATCGTGGTTCCCATTTGGCGATAAACTCCAGAGTCCAATAACGAACCTGTTCATGTCGCCAGCGTCTTAGGGCCGTTAACACTCTTTGGGAAGAAGTTTCGGGCAAGGCGTGTATTCGAATACCAGTCTCCATTTGCTCGACGCGTATGCGCCCCGAGCATGAGGACAAAAATTCAATCGGGTGCAACTCCCCCCAAATCCAAATGGAGTTTAAAGCATCTGCCTCGGGCGTCACAAATCGAAGCCGACGTCGAATCTTAGCCAGCTGTAGGGTGATCCATTCTTTATTCCGGAAAACTAAGCCGTCCAAAATAGACTGAGCATCACTCCACGAACAACGCCTAGGGATTGAAACCTTTAAGGTGCCGTCTATTCCGTTTAATCGTAAATTCAATCGGCGCACAGATTTACGCTCCACAGTCACCTCAAACCCCTGCACGGTGAATATTCGAGCATCGCGGACAAGCTCTTTCCTCACTCTGGCCCCCTTCATGCAAAGTTGTCTGAAGCAAGAAGCGGCTTGAACTTACTTTTTCCCCAACAATGAAATGGCCGCTCAATGCCGCTATGAATGAGCTCGGCCGCGAAAAGCAAAACTAAGGGATAACCCGAGAACAAAAAAAATCCATCCCACCCCAGCCCCTGTCGAACAAACTTCGCCAAAGGCATATGAATAAGATAAAGGACATAACTCCTGTCCCCAAGGAACAAAAGCACACGACGAAAAATACCATTGGGGATCAAACTCATATGGCAATGATCGGTTCTCACGGCGACCCAAATCATTGCCAGAGAAATCCAGGTTACGAGCCAATAGACACCTAGAACATCCCGACCTCGATCTGTGCCCGACCCGAAACAATTCGGAAGCAGCCAAACTAAGAGCATTCCTCCAAAAAAAATAATTCGACTCAAAGTCAAGCTGATCTGAACATTAAGCGTTGGGGAATAAATCAGCCCAAACCCCACTCCCAGAAGAAGTCCGTCATAGTTCGTTAAGCTATGTGCGTAGTATTTCGTGATTTCATCCGACGATGTGCCCGGGAACTTGAGCTTAAACCATACTCGAAAAAAAACTGCACAAGCAAGATACCCGAGCCCCAAAACCAAGGTTTTTGAACCCTTGAATCGCTGGATAAAAACCAAAATCCACGGGATAAACAAATAAAACTGGTCCTCGATGGCAAGCGTCCAAAACGGAGCGACCGTGAGACGATTTGCAATAAAAAAGCCCTGCTCAACAATATGAAGATTGTAAACAGGAAAAAAATACATCAATCCTGTTTTTCCTATTTCGAGTAATCTATCCCACTGACCTAGACTTTTGGGATCCTCAAAGTCAACAAAAAGGAACATTGCTGCCACACCGGACAAAACTGTAATTGCGGCCCACCAGCTATAATTCAATTTTTGCCCAATTTACCCCAGGCACAAGCGAAATCACTTTGGACCAACTCAGAGTAAAATTAGATCACCTTCTTAAGGTTTTGAGGCTAAATCAAATTATTTTTGAAAATATTCCAGAGCAACCCCTCCCTTAGCACACTTCGAACACCTGAATGTCCTTCCCCGGCCGACGAGCCATACCTGACGGTAGACTTTGCTCGACCGCTGTTTGAATGGCCTTCAAGAGGTTTAACTTCCAATGCCCGCGACGGTACACCAAACTCACTTCCCGTGCCGGTGCTGGACGTTTGAACGGACGCACTTGCTCATCGACTTCGCGTTTAGGGAGCGAAGAAACCATCAACTCTGGCAGCAACGTGAATCCCTGATGGAGTCGCACCAAGCTCCGCAAGGTATCCAGACTTCCACTTTGGAAAAAGACATTGCCCTGCGCTGGACTTACGGGAGAATCACTGTTCCCCGACTTCTTTAACGAGCAAAATTGGAGCACCTGATCCTTAAAACAATGGCCGTCTTGGAGCATCCAGAGCTCAGATGCATCCAGATCTTCTTTTTTTACATGACTTTTTTTTGCAAGGACATGCCCAGGTGAAAAATAGGCGAAAAACGATTCATAATACAACGGGACAACATGAAGATCCTGCACAGGTAGTGGTGTGGCCAAAATTGCACCATCAATCTGATCTAAAGCCAATTGTTCGATAATCCGATCGGTCTTGGTTTCCTCGATAAATAAAGTGACCCTGGGGTACTGTTTTGAAAACCTACCGATCATGAGTGGCAATAGGTCTTTTGCGACGGTCGGTATCACCGCAAGCTTGAACTGTCCCGAATACTGATCTCGGCTGCGGACCTGTCTCGCTAAGGCGTCTAAACGCTCATGCTCCACAAGTAGCTGCCGAGCTTGTTTAAGATAAAGCGCCCCTTCCGGGGTCGCTAATATGGGCTTCTTTGTACGATCAAAGAGAATTAAACCAATTTCATCTTCTAATTTCTGGAGCTGCTGGGATAGCGTGGGCTGAGTCACCCCACACGCCTCGGCGGCTTGGCCAAAATGTCGCAACTCAGACAATTTCAGTGCATAACTCAGCTGAATCAAACTGGGCATAGAACCTCCATGATCAGTTTAAGGCAATAGATACTAACTATCAAACTATAGATTTAATCGATTTTGATTATTTATAGAATCCCCGTATTCTTTCCCTAAGGAGAAACATCACAATGATGACTTTAATCAATACACAAATTCCTGAATTCAAAGTTCAGGCCTATGTCAATGGTGACTTCAAAACCGTGACCCAAAGCGATCTGAAAGGTAAATGGTCTATTTTCTTTTTCTATCCGGCAGACTTCACTTTTGTGTGCCCTACCGAACTCGGCGATATGGCAGACAAATATGAAACCTTTAAAAAAATGGGAGTCGAAGTATATTCGGTCAGCACCGACACACACTTTGTTCACAAAGCTTGGCACGACGCATCGGACACCATTAAAAAAATCAAGTACCCCATGCTTGCAGACCCCACGGGACATTTGAGCCGAGCTTTCGGCGTTCACATCGAAGAAGAGGGCTTAGCTTACCGAGGTACCTTTGTAGTGAGCCCGGAAGGAAAAATAAAAATCGCAGAAATTCATGACAATGGGATTGGGCGTAACGCCGACGAACTCCTCCGTAAAGTCCAAGCGGCCCAGTTTGTGGCATCACACCCGGGTGAGGTTTGCCCCGCAAAATGGAAACCAGGAGAGAAGACCCTTAAGCCCGGCCTTGATCTTGTCGGTAAAATCTAATCCGTGACTTTTCAAAAATATTAAACTCAATTTTTGGGCGTAGAGATTCTACTGGAGTCCTACGCCCTACCTAAAGGAATCCGTTTATGAACAACACTCCCTTTCTCGATGACTCCATTAAAGATCAGCTAAAAACCGTATTTTCGCGACTAACCCACAATGTGCACCTTACATTAACGCAAAAGGGTTCCGACCCTACTTCCACGCAAGAGCTCGTTGCGTTTCTCGGCGAAATCGCCTCCACCTCGGAAAAAATTATTTTTGATCCTAATTTAACTTCAGATCTTGGATCACCCCTGACATTTTCCGTCCATTGTCCCGAGAAATCAGCTACCCCAAGTATTCTCTTTCGAGGAATTCCCGGAGGTCATGAACTTTCCTCTCTCGTTATTGCAATTCTAAATGTGGATCATCAAGGAAAACTCCCGGATGACGGCATACAACAGCGGATAAAAAACCTCAAAGGACCTATTCAACTTCAAACTTATGTCTCTCTGTCTTGTGAAAATTGCCCAGAAGTGGTTCAGGCGCTCAACCAAATCGCAGTAATCCATCCTGATTTTATTCATGAGACGATTGATGGCGGAATAGCTCAATCTGAAATCGACAATCTAGGAATTCAAGGGGTCCCGAGTGTCATTCATCAAGGTAAACTCCTCCATTCGGGAAAAATAAACTTTATCTCCCTCCTTCAGAAACTTGAGGAACACTTTGGGGTAACTCCGCTTCAAGAACAAGCCGATACGACTAAACATTTAGGAACCTATGACATGGTCATCGTCGGAGGAGGACCCGCGGGGGCGTCTGCTGCAATTTACACGGCAAGAAAAGGACTAAAAGTGGCCCTCGTCGCCGAACGAATGGGGGGTCAACTCAAAGACACGCTCGGTATTGAAAACATGATTTCTCTACCCTACACCGAAGGATCAAAACTGACCGCACAACTCCAGGAACATTTATCGATGTATCCGATAAAGATATTTGAACACCGAAAAGTGGATCGAATCGTAGACGGAGACATCAAAACCATTCAAATCAATGGGGGCGAAACTTTACAGGCCGAACAAGTCATCCTCGCCACAGGGGCCCAATGGAGACGACTCAATATTCCAGGAGAAACCGAACACATCGGCCAAGGTGTAGCGTTTTGTGCTCATTGCGACGGACCTTTCTATAAAAACAAAAAAGTGGTTATCGTCGGGGGTGGAAACTCAGGTGTCGAGGCCGCGCTTGATCTCTCCGCCATAGCGGAACAGGTCACACTTTTAGAGTACGGTCCAAGCCTCCGCGCGGATCCGATACTCGTTAAAAAACTGCAAGAAAAAAACAATACCCAGATCATCACTCATGCGAAATCCACCGAAGTCTTGGGAAGTGGCGGAAAAGTAACCGGACTTCGTTATCAAGACCTTCGCACCGAAGTCGATACCGAACTCCACATTGACGGAGTCTTTGTTCAGATCGGACTATCCCCTAACACTCAATTTGTAAAAGACTTCGTCACGCTGACCTCAAACGGAGAGATTCAAGTCGACCCCAAGGGACGCACGTCTGTGCGTGGAGTCTATGCTGCTGGAGATGTTGCACCCACACCCTTTAAGCAAATCATCGTTGCGATGGGAGACGGGGCCAAAGTCGCGCTTACGGCCTTCGAAGATCGCATGAGGAACCCCCTCACTACCCATTCAGCTTGATAGACAATCCGGTGTCCATCTTGATTTAAGTGAATAATCGAGGGCCTTCGTTTTTTTTGATGCATTGATTTTCATGGATTTGAGTTAAATCTTCAGCAATGAAAACAAAACCATTATCAACCTTGGTGAAACTTTTCCCACTCGCAGCTGCTCTCAGCGCTCAAGCCGAAGCAACATGCACGGGGTATCTCCGATTTATTCATGGTGATCCCTTTCGAGACCAAAAAGTTGATGTTTTTGTAAACGGAGACAAAGTAGCGCAGAACATCGAATTTCGCGGTGTAAGTCGACACATACCTGTTCGTGCGATGACGACAACAGTGACTTTCGCAGATTCTAATACGGGTCAACATCTCGGCAGAAAAACCTTTGCCATAGGGCCGAATCTCGCAATGACAGTTGTGTTAGCAGGCCCGGCAAAAGGACCCGAGGGAATGGCTTATGGGAATTCATCACCCTTCGTCCTGACGGACGACATTACGCCAGTAACCAATCCCGAACGCTGGAAAGGGACTTGGTACCGCATGTCCGAAACCCAGGTAACAATTGATTTTAAAATTTCTGAACCCGAACCTTCTCTGAGAGAAATAACGCGCCTAATTCAAAAACCCAATCGGGCCTCATATCAGATGGGGGATCTCCCCGCAGGAGCTTACCGCTTTAACCCCGTTCTTCAAGGTTCCTCGGACCCTTTGTTTAACACGGCTTTAAATCCTGCGAGAAATGTTGAAATCTCGAGAGCAGATATTCCCGGTGGAGTTAATGTGGATATCATCGCTCTAGGAAACTTCCTTGGGAAAGCGCCCAACTCCCTTGATCTCGTTTTGAAAATGTACCGAACGCATATTGATCGCTCAGGATGCTATCGAGTAACTGATCTCTAGTGTTCTCATCAACCACGACTCTCTCGTGGGTGTAGTCCGCACCTCTCCCGGCCCAAATCTTCTCTGAGGTTTGGGCCGTAATTTTCCTATAGGCAATTTTTTCCTCCTCCATGATGCGGTGCGGATCTCAACACTGGTTCTATGGGAATCTCTCTTAAAAAAAAGACGGTACTTACGTTTTCCTTGGTAATGAATTCCGCAGCTCTCGCTCAAGACTCCAGTCAAATGTCTGTTCACATTTATCACTCGCCACGGGGAATTTCCTGGAAAAGTCCCCAGTCTTTAGCGCGTAGCGTGGTTCGCAATACCCTAACCTTTGAACCTCATTCCATTGGTCATGTCTCAATAAAACTGGAATGCGGCACGTGGACCAACCGGCCTGCACAAACCCGCTTTACCGGAATGACTCAAGGCAAGGGCGGACGGAGCGAAGTCCAACTTCTTTTAAAAGATAAAATCGGACTCGGAATTTTGTTTCATACCTTCCGGGGTCGTATGGATCGCGCACAAGATCTAAAGAACGAACTGCCTTGGTATCATAAAAACGGCGGACTTGCCATTCATGTGGCAAAAATTAAAGATGAATCCTGTCATCGCATGGCAGACTACATTCAAGCCTTCGACACAGCTAACTACGATCAATTCTACGGACTCCACCTCCGGCCAAGACACCGGGAAGGCGCCGGCTGTTCGGCATTTATCGCGAGCGTTCTTGAGGTCGGCGGACTACTCTCCCCAGAAACTGACTTGGCATGGAAACAAACCGTAAATGTTCCATGGCGTTGGATGGGATCCCCGAGTCGAAACGTGTGGCTCACAAGCCTTTTGAAATCCCCTCGAGCCCGAAGTTGGGCCAACGAAACTGAACCGCATAAAAAAATCACTTTTTATGATCCCGATCAAATGTACCGTTGGGCGAAAAAAGAGTGGTCTAAACGCCGCCCTCATGAAAAACAAAAAATAGGAAAAACCTACGTGTTTTTTAGTGACCTCAGAGCGAACCCCGTTCCTCATGATCCTTTTTTCTTTTGAATATCCAAGGCGAGATTATCTTGTATCCAATCCCAAAGCCCCGAGCCAAGAGCCTGAATTGTTTTTTTTAACCGCTTTTCGTCATAAATCACTTGAGAGTTCCCTTTATGCACCAAAATCGGAGCTGACAACCGTTGATTCAATTTTTTTGCGCTTCCCGATGTGAGCCAAAACTGGGATCCGCCTGAAGATCGGTAAATCCATGCCGTCCCTTGACCTAAAAAAAATGGAGACTGCCCTTCGCTGTCGATTTGAATCTCTTTTTTGGGGTCTAGATTCTGAACAACAATCCAACCCTTTTTGAGCTGTAATCGGTAAGGAGTAGGCTCTGCACCAGGCTTCCATACCGGTTGCCCGAGACTCAGTGACGCTCCGGGAAGGACAAAACTTTTCACATAAGGAGGAATATTCATGCTTATGGCGCGATCTTGAGGAATCTCTAAATCCCCACCCCAATCGAGCGGATCATGAGGGACAACCCGGGCCCATCTACCATCCGGCTTCTTGAAATTAAAGACTTCAGAATTCCAGACCTGATATAAACGAAAGCGCTCGATAATGCGATCAGCGTTCAGTTGGACGGCAAGAGACGCCGATTCCAGCGCAAATACCGGCCCCCCTAACGATCCTAAAAAAATCACCATCCTCAATCCAAAACCGTAACTTCTCAAGGGTAGAGTCATCGAGCGTTCTCCTTTACAACAGAATACCCCAAGCGTAATCTGTACCGACGATGTCGATTGAATTTGAAAAATCTTTTTATCTCGATCTCGCCCAAAAAGAAGGACTCACTCAAGCCGTGAATCGTCTTCACCATGATCTGTGGGAAATCGAATATCAGTGCTTTGAATCCGAGTCAGGCTACAATCCCGAACTCTGGGCCAAATTAAACGAAATGCGGCTTTTTTCTCGGGAACTTTGGGACTTGAAATTTAAAGCTGAATTTAGCGCCTCTCGTAAATAACTCGGGTTTTTGCAATCAGATCGTGTAAGGCCGTTCCTTCACGATTGAAATAGGCCATAAAAAACCCGCCGCCCATCAAAAGGTAGGATGGGGTGTACCCCAACCAACGCAAAACCCACTGGCGCCGACTCAGAACAACACCCGCTTCTGAAGAAACGACCCTTAGTCCCAAAAGCGACTTTCCCCAAGTAGCCCCGGTACGCGATTGCCAAACTACGTAATATCCATAAAGAATACTTGTGGAAAAAATGAAGGACAGAATCTGCTGAACCACCGGAGGCAAAGCTTGATCTAATTCAATGTTTTGTCGAAGCCCCCAAGTCCTCAATAAAAAAGCTAGACCCAAGACAAGATAGTCCAACAAAAACCC
>JAIXVT010000245.1 GCA_027482725.1 Pseudomonadota bacterium
CATCAAGCTCTAGCCGTGTCGCGTACAATCCTTCAAACGGGCCAGATCGCGCGGTAAAAATGTCCACGCGGGATAATGTGCTTTGCTATGTGCTGGAGTCGGGAAAGCTTTACTGCTTGGGGAACAACTCCTCAGGACAACTCGGGAACGGAACAACATCCGCGTCGGTCGATTCAGCTGGACTCTTGGTCCCGGTTCAGGTTTTTTCGAGCGGAATGGTTGATGTTGCAGTTTCGGGGCCATCGGTATGCGCGATCGATACCTTAGGGCAACTTTTTTGTTGGGGAGATAACGGTTCCGGTCAACTCGGCGACGGCACTATTACAACACGTACATCCCCCGTGTCCGTGATCGCCTCAGGAGTTCAACGTGTCCGCACAAATGGTGGAAGCACTTGTGCGGTAAAAACCGACGGATCTCTGTACTGCTGGGGAAATAACTCCTCTGGGCAACTGGGGGACGGTACAACGACAACACAACTTAGCCCGGTTCAAATTATGGCATCTGGGGTCACAGATGTTGCGATGGGTTGGTTCTCAACCTGCGCCGTGAAAACAACGGGTGCGGTAGAGTGCTGGGGCAATAACGGCTATGGGCAATTAGGGGATGGGACGACAACCTCAAGCTTGACCCCGGTTATACCCATCAGCTCCAGCGCAATTTCGGTCGTGTCCGGTGGAGATTGGTTTTGTGCCGTAATGAACGACCATACCGCAAAATGTTGGGGAACACCAAATATAGGGTCGGCGTTTGGAGACGGCGTGAATACATCATCGCTGACGCCTTTGACGATTCTCCAGACGGGTATTGAACGGTTGGCGATTAACGAGATAGTGGCTTGCGCGGTGCTCACCGATCAGTCCCTGTCGTGCTGGGGTTACATTGATGACTCGATGATTTACCAAATGGGAGGCTCTTTAACCCCGCGCCAGATTCTCGCGCCCGGCAGTGTGTCCCAAGTCGAGCTCTGGATATCAGGCATTGGCTCGGCGCGTTGGTGTATGCTCACGCCTAGCGGGAACGTTCAATGCAGATCTGACCCGAACAATATTCTCGAAGGCGCAAACGTAACCCAAGGAAACGGAGTGGAAACGTACTACAGTCCGGTACAGGTGGGCAAAAGCTTGCCGTATAGTTCGGGAACAATCGAGTTTAAGCACTTTGCAAAAAGCGACCAAGCTTCGACGTCATGCAGTGTAGATGATGCAGGGATAGCGCAATGCTGGGGCGAAAACCCTGACGGAATTTTACTGGACGGAACAACCGACGACCACGCAAGCCCTGTTGGAGTATTTGGCCCTGGGGTAACATCTGTGGCTGTTCGAAATATGCAAAGCTCCGCGGAATCTGCGATTTTCACGATTAAAAATGGAGCTTTGTATGTGTGGGGGACCCTAGGAAAATTTATTCAAGAGCCCACACCGACTCTACTTCTAGAAAGTGGTGTTGAAGCCCTCTACGAGGGTCCTCTAGGAGTATGTGTAAAAGTAAATGGAAGTCTGTATTGCCTTGACCTCCAAAATTCCAAAATCATTTGGGGGTCAGCAGATATCAATACTTTGTTTTCGCGATCTTTCGTCATGGACAATGTGAAGACTGCTGCTGTAGGTACAGATCACGCGTGTGCGATCACCCAAAATGGGGATCTGTACTGCTGGGGCAATAACAATGAGGGCGAACTCGGTGACGGTTTGGGCGGCGCCGCACGCTCGCCTACGCGGGTTATGCAAAATATTATTTCAGTGTCTGCGGGTCTAAATACGACTTGCGCTATTGATAGCACAGGAGACGCGTGGTGCTGGGGAGAGCTTGCAAACATCTTTAGTAGTCTTGGATCATCCCAAACTCCCCTAGCCATGAACGCCCCGGTCCCGGCGTTAAAGGTCACCCTTGGCTCAAGTATCTGTATTCTAGGTACCGATCAAAAAGGGTATTGCTTAGGGAATTCGTGGTCTAACGGAATCGGCGACGGAACTACCCAAGACCAGTGGGGTCAAATCCAAACCGAAGACCTGTCTGGATTACTGGTCGACATCGAAGCCCAAGCTCAGGGCGCTTGCGTGGTCACCGCCAGCGGGACTACCGAGTGTTGGTCGGCAGCAGATTGGATCCGAACAGGACGAGGATTGTTAGAGGCTCCTTATTTTACTGCTCCCCAAGCACTTTACTATCCTGATGCAACTTTCGTATCGGGTTACGGACATAACTCTTGTTACATCAATCAAAACAACGAGCTAAAATGCTGGGGAGTTAACAACAGCGGTGAGTTGGGTAACGGAACAATTGCTTTTCAAGGAATCCCCGGCCTCATTCTTGGTCAAATCGCAAAGGTGGTGAATTCCCATAGTCACACCTGCGCGCTGACCTTGGGTGGTCAAATGAGCTGCTGGGGGAATAATCAAGTGGGCCAACTTGGAGATGGAACAACAACCCAGCGTCTATCCCCGGTATTAACCCTAGCATCCGACGTAAAAAAAATTTCAGGATCGTGCGCACTGCTCAACTCCGGCGAACTGCAGTGCTGGGGATTCAATAACGCGGGACAAGTCGGCGACGGCACCACGACAATGAGGACCACCCCTCAAGTCATTTTTAATTCTGGAGTTCAAGATTTTTCCTCATCTTTAGGGCACACTTGTGCGGTAAAAACCGACGGATCGCTGTACTGCTGGGGATCTAACTCTAGCGGACAACTGGGCGACGGCA
>JAIXVT010000105.1 GCA_027482725.1 Pseudomonadota bacterium
GCCGCAACCCCCAACGAAGTGAGGTCGGATAACGAATCAAACTGCACCCCAAACGGAGACGTGGCTTTTGCCATGCGGGCAATACGCCCATCAAGACTGTCGCAAATGGCCGCAATCACGATAAACCAAATCGCGCGCTTAAACTGACCGCCGTAGGCCAAAGTCATTGCAGCAAACCCACACACCAAATTCGCCGTCGTGATTAAATTCGGGAGCAAGTAAATGCGTTTCATGAACTCCAGAATACCCAAAAAAACCGCTAAAACCAACCCAAGCGGTCTTTAATCTTACGCCATCGCCGTAAATGTTTTGCCCAAAACGTATGCTCGCTTAAAATCGGGTCATAACCCCATTTTTCATGGAATAACCGCCGCCCCTCAAGCTCGTAATCTTTAGGTAAATCACTCTGCTTGCGTGTCCCTTGGGATCGGTGCCACACCCAACAGGCGCCCGTTTGCGCGTACCTGAGCCCAGCCTGCTCAATACGCACTTTAAGGTCATTGTCTTCGCCGGTAACAAAAAACCGCTCGTCAAAAACACCGCCGTGATCAAAAGCAAGTTGCCGAATCGCCTCGGCCGAAAAACCCAACAAAATTGCCGAAAAATGACATCGCAAACGGTTGTGATGACGACGGGTAAATTTTTCCGCACGTCGAATCATTGCCCATTCGTCCGCGATAAAAGGAGATTCATCAAAGTAGGGAATGACGATATCCAACTTTTGTTCCTGCAAAACTTTTCCCAAGGCTTGGTCCCACTTGGGCATGAGCCAAGTGTCATTGTTGGCCAGCACCACAAAGCGCTCTGTTGCGTTCCTTATGCCTTGGTTCATGGCACGGCCAAATCCAATGTTAGTCGGATTGGTGATCACCTGAAACTCAATGCCATGACCACGAAACGACTTTTCAAAATCTTGTAACACGCTTGGGGTTCCGTCCTGAGACGCGTTATCCACGATAATGACTTGTTTCACGGTTTGCGAATGAGCCAGTAAGGAAGTTAAACATCGCCGAGTCAACTCGACTTGATTAAAAACGGGGATAACAACGGAAACCGGTAAAAGACGTTCAGAACTCACGGCGCGGGCTTCAGTTTTCCTTGGCGGAGTTTAATCTCGGGGTCACTCAAGCGCAGGTAATGAGGCTCTATGAATGACGTAAAATCTGTCGGGCTCTTTTGATCAGCAACGGATACCCGGTAAGCCTTTGCAGCGGCGTGCATCAAGCCTTCAGACGTTACATTTTGCGTGTGTAAAAATCCAGATGCTCCCACTAAAACCGCTAAATCCTCGGGAAAAACCTGATCGGTGAGCACAAGGGTTTTACCGTTTTGCGAAGGGGTCTGCGACCACGCCTGGACATCCTCTGCGGACCAAAGCTCATCCCTTCCTGAGCGTCGCACATACCACTCACCCCGAGCCGCAGGAGTTATGAATAACTCGTGCCTCTGCTCCGAGGGCAACGGGTTGGAGGTGCGTGGCACACGGTGAGATTCTTCCAAAACATGCAAGCTGGACACACCCACCAAAGGCAATTGCGCTTCACGCGCCAAAACATTCGCTGTACTGATCGCAACACGAATCCCGGTAAAAGACCCCGGTCCCCGACCCACGGCTAAAAAGTCTAAATCTTTCAACGTCCAGTGCGCCGCTTTTAGAGCCACATCGATAGACCAAAGCAGACGCTCGGAGTGTTGAGCGTTACTGAGACTCAGCACCCATTCGACACGGGGTATGGGGGACGCGGGGAAAGAATCCGTCCCAAAATCTCCGCTTATCTCGAACGCAACAACGACTCCCCGTCGCGTCGACGCATCAAATGCGATTCCTCGTTTCAACATCGACAACCTGTTATTGGAAAATCGGCAAACGGGTGATGTCGTTTTTCATCACCACAACCATGATCATCAATACAATAGCCAATCCCACCTGCTGAATAATCTCCATTTGCTTCAGCGATAACGCACGGCCACGAACCGATTCTATCGCCAAAAGCGCGATATGACCGCCATCCAATACCGGAATAGGGAGAATGTTCAACACCCCCAAACCGATAGATAAAATGGCCATCATTCGGAGAAAATCCAACAAACCACGAGATAAAGAATCTCCAGCTAATTTCCCAATCAGTATCGGCCCGCCCAAAGAGTTTACCGACACCTGTCCCGCAATCATTTTTCCGATGGACACCATATTGCGGATCGACAAGTCGATCATTCGGGCAAAACCCTTATAAACCAAAACAAACGGATTCCATGTGCGTTCAATCATCGAATCCGCTTCTTTCAAAACCTGAAAGGGCATGATGCCTATCGTGTACTGAACGCGTTTTTTTAATGTTGGGTCACGCTCTGTGCTTTTAGATGGCGTCAGATCCAAGGTCATCATTTCCCCAGCGCGTTGGAATGTTAACTTGATTTGCCCCGAAGATTCGCCGGATGACTGAATCAAGCTCCTGAGCTGTACAAAACTTTTAACCTCTTTCCCGTTAACGGCAACAAGGCGATCTCCTTTTTGAAGACCGGCTTTTGCGGCCGGGCTATCTTTCAATGTCTGATCCACAAAGTTTTCAGCAGAGTAAAGACCGAAATCCTGGGAAAAATTTCCGATTCGCTTTGCCACTTTAAGCGTGGCATTTACCATTTCTTGTCCGCGTCGAGCAACGACAACAACCTCAGTGGGCTGGTCTTGATTGAATTCAAACGCCTCAAAGTCAGGAAACGTTAACCCATTCCAACTGACCAATTCGTCTCCGGTTTTAAGGCCCGCAAGTGCGGCCGGAGATTTGGGGTCCGCAACCCCGATGACCAAAGACCGCGGATTGGGATAAACTCCCTCCATCACGCCCACTTCTTTTTCCTCACCATACATGCTGAAGCCTTGATCTGCAGTGGTGCGGATTTCAAACGTGAGATTCTGTCCAGCACGGTCCACTTCGATCAAGACGTCTTTGTTGGGCAAATGACTGACCTGCTGAACCCACTCTTCAAAGCGCTCTACGGGCTGATTGTTTATGGCAACAATCCGGTCCCCCGCTTTGATGCCCGCAACAGCGGCAGGAGAACCCTCCAAAACACGACCGATTTTCGACGAAACCTGTGGTTCTCCAATGGCCATCATGATCATGAACACAACGGCCGCCCAGATAAAATTAAACAAAGGACCACCTAGAAAAATAAAGAATCGTTGCCAGCGTTTGGCTTGGTGTAAAGCTCGGCCTTCGTCTTCGGACGAAAGTTTCGTTGTAGGGTCTTCACCCAAAAGCTTTACGTATCCCCCAAGAGGGATCAACGAGAAGCGGTACTCTGTTTCGCCCCATTTTTTTTGGAACAACACCTTACCGAATCCAACCGAAAACGCTTCGGCCTTTACGTTAAACCATTTTGCAAACAACAAATGTCCAAGCTCATGGATCACAACGAGAGGACAAAGCATTATCAAAAAGCCAATGATGGAAGTTACCATAAGTTCCTAGTTTCAGGGTTTAGGCCCGAAAAAGCCATAGGTATGCGCTGACCACGGGGAGGGCAAAAACAAGTCCGTCAAACCGGTCTAAAAAGCCCCCGTGACCCGGCAATATTGACCCACTATCTTTGACCTGGGCGGCGCGTTTGAGCAAACTCTCCCCCAAGTCCCCCAGCTGGGACGCAACGCTTGCCGTTAACCCTAAAAACGCACCCGTCAGCCAATAAAAGTCGGGGATGGCTACCAGCCCGGCCACAACACCCACAGCCATGGCCCCAAGCGAACCCGCGACCGCACCCGCCCACGTTTTTTTAGGACTCACCTGGGGGCAGAGTTTAGTTTTTCCTAAATACTTTCCGCCAAAATAAGCAAACGTATCGGTAGCCCAAACCAGAACAAGCGTGAGGAGCACAAACGAAAGTCCGTTCAAAACCCCCCGCACGCTTACCAACAGTAAGGGGCCCCACCCCACGTAGGTGAAACCGAATACCGCAGATTTTAACTCACCCACGTGTCGGATTAAATTCGATTCATTTTCAGCGTGTTTGCGAGCGCCCAACACAAAGGCGATAAAAAAGCCAAATAACGGCGCAAGTCCGATCAATGCGGAAGGAAGACCAAGTCCAAGCCATAAACTGAGCGCGTGTAAAATGAACACCGATCCCACAAATGCAATCCGTTTTTCTAGCCGATCACTGAGCGAAAAAAACAACCCCGAGTATTCCACCGCCATTCCAAAAGAGATGATCAGTGCAAAGATTCCGGTTCCAAAATATCCGCCGTAAATGAGTAACGCCAGAATTGCAGGCACCCCAACGACAGCGGTTAAGACGCGTAACATCAGATTGCTCATGGCGTTTGATCTCCCGTTCGTCCATACCTTCGGTGCCGTTTCTGATACCGCTCCAAAGAGTTATAAAAATCCTCTTCCCGAAACTCCGGCCAAGGTCTATCCACAAAGTCAAACTCAGCGTAAGCGTTTTGCCAAATCAAAAAATTACTGAGGCGCTTTTCACCGCTCGTGCGGATCATCCAGTCCACGTGAGCAGAAGCCCCCAAATGAGCCGTATCAAGATGCATTTCTATATCTTGCGCGGTGAGCGGCTGAGCTGGATTTTTTTTTATCCAAGTATTTACCGCGCGGACGATTTCGTCTTGTCCCCCATAAGATAAAGCCAGATTCAATACGAATTCCCGATGACGACTCAGCAAGGCTTCGGTCCGATCAAGCTCGGAGCGCACACCTGCGGGAAGTGCCGAACGATCTCCAAAAACACGAAGGCTGACTTGGTTTTTATCTAAATCGGCGCGTTGTTTTTTGCAGAATTTTTCCCATCTATCAGGTCTCTTGTCTAGATTAACTACAAATGAACGAATTAATACTTGATCCC
>JAIXVT010000337.1 GCA_027482725.1 Pseudomonadota bacterium
GTAGAGAAATATGCCTATATTAAGGACTTTATTTTCAACGTTAAAGATGCCTCCGCATTTTGGCTGCCCTTTTTGGCATTCCCCGTCAAAACCAGGCGCGAGTCGGGATTGTTGTTTCCCCGCTTTGGGCTTAACGCCGTTTACGGCTCGTTTTTTGTTCAACCTGTTTTTTTTGCAGTGAATGACCATTTGGATTTTACTTTAGGGGTCGGATCTTACTCAGAAAAGGGGTTGCGCTTAGAAGTTGAAGGCAGGTATGCGCTTACCTCGAGATCGCAGGGATTGTTTTCTGTGGGTTGGACCAAGGATAAAGGCTATGCGCCGGGGATTGATTCCCGGATGTCTCGAAAAATTTTCCTTACCCAAGAATTACCTTGGGGTATGGAGGCCAAGCTCCGTTATTTTGATGTAAGTGATTCGGGAGTGCCTATCGAGTTTCTCGAGGATATCCCGGGGCGTTTTGAGCCAGTTTTAGCTTCCGATCTTTTTATCTCTCGCAACAATGTCGATTTCAGTACGCTCGTGGCCATTCAGCGTTTAAGAAATCTTTTGTACTTTGATTCCTCTGGGCGTCCAAAGCCAGGCTTTGATAGTCAAACGGTGCAAGAGGTGCCTAAGGTTGTAGTGAACACCAATGATCGATACATTGCGGGAACCGACATCGCGGTGGGACTAGAAGCTAGATTTAATCGTTTTGCCCGAGCGGGAAGCGAATTCGATACCGGAACAATTAACGGTCAAGGCTTTTCCACTATTCGGGAAGCTTCAAGGTTTTCGTTGATTCCAACGGCGTACACCCATTTGCATCCAACTTCTTGGCTCAATATCACCCCATCTGTGCAATATCGGGCTTTTCTGTACGATTTTGATACGAGAGATCCCGCTTACCGCAATCTCCTCCGCGGTTATCTCCTTTCTCAGACCGAGGCCAGTTTCCAAATTGAGCGAGTGTATTCCACGGATACTCCGGGAGAAAAATACAAACATCTCATTCGTCCTCTTTTGACCTATTCCTTGATCCCGATGATTCAGGAATCAGCAGATCATGAATTTAGTCGTCAAGTGCAGAACCGAGCCAGTACCGGACAGTACTTTGATAATTGGGATATTGTTCCGTTGGGGGCATCTCAAAGTATCGAAAACTTTTTCACTCCGCTCGGGAATTCATTGACTTACGGCTTTGTAACCCAGGTGTTTCATAAAAAGCCCCCAGCCTATTCGGCTCAAAAAAAAATGGGAGCACCTTTGGTTGATGAACAGACCCAAAAAAATACGGCCTTTACTCAATCGCTCACTGAGCGTCGGTTTGAGTTGTCTGCTCGGCAAACCTTTGATATCCGCGAAGCTCAACGCATTGTGCCCGAGGGACAGCGTGATAATCGTATTTTACTTTCGCCGATTTTTGCCAACATGACCTATTCGCGGGGATCATTTTCTTGGTCCAATGATTACGCTTATTTTGTGAATTTGTCCCGGTATACCGGAGCGCAATTGGTGGCAAATCCTAGTCCGCACCGTTGGTCGTCTGGTCTGACGTGGACATTTGAGCGAGGGTTTAGGCAAAACATTTTGTATTTTGAGCGAAGCTTAAGTTTGGGATACGCGTTTTCAAAGTTAACTTCGAAAACGTCTTCGTTGCGGTCGTTGTTGCGTTTTTCCATCAACGATTATGTGATGCCTGCAGTCGGATACACGTTTGATTTGGTTTCTGCAAAAAATGCTCTATTGGAAAGTCGCTACGGATTAATGCTCCAAAATCCGTCCAAATGTTGGCGAATAGAGTTTGCTATGTTGCGCTCTATCGATCGGGGGTACGGCATTACGATGCAACTGGGCTTCAATTTGACGGGAAGTGGGTGGGGTAGTTTTGATCAGGGTGGCGGGGGCTTTTAAAAATTGTTACTCTAAATCGATGAAGATTCTTCTTTGCAACGATGATGGTGTACATGCTCCCGGGATTGATGCTCTCTACAAAGAACTCAAAAAACTTGGCTCGGTGAAGGTTGTTGCACCTATGGAAGAAAAGAGCACCACGGGCCATTCTCTGACCATTTCCAAACCGTTGAGATTGTTCTCTATAAAAAAAGATTTTTACGGTGTAGACGGGTCACCCGCGGATTGTGTTTATGTGGGAATGAAGGAATTGTTTAAGTCTCCCCCTGATTTAGTGGTCTCGGGAATCAATCGCGGCGCAAACTTGGGCCAAGATGTTTATTATTCCGGTACGGTGTCCGCTGCTCGAGAAGGCTGCATGATGGGCATTCGGTCATATGCGGTGAGCTTAGACGTCGATTTCAAGAACAGAAAACCCGAGAACCGTCTTCATTACCCTAGTGCTGCGAAATTTGCGATTAAGGTGATTAAACAAACTTTAGGTATCGATATTCCTAAATTCACTCTGCTTAATATCAATGTTCCCGATCTTCCGGTTTCTAAAATAAAAGGAATTGATTTGGGGAGACAAGGATTTCGTTTTTACGGGAGTGACGTTGTAAAGCGGGTCGACCACCGCGGCCGTGATTATTACTGGGTGGGCGGGCAGTATACGGGTTATGTCAAAGACCCAGAGACAGACTGTCGTAAGGTTGATTTGGGATACGTTTGCGTCACTCCTCTAAAATTGGACACTACAGATTATTCGTGTCTGGATTCTTTAAAGCAGGTTTTTGGGGAATGAGGTTCCGCCTCGGGGTGTTGATCACATTTTTTTCTATGGGTTGTGCGACAGCCCCGCGCGATTCAGGAAAGCTAGGACTCTTGGACCGCATGGGTGGCCAGGTTTCTCGGCAGGCTACTGCGGACCAAGATGCCGGAACAGATTCTGCGACGCTAGCGAAAACGGGATCTATCTCTGGTGCAGGAACCTGGCGTTGGCCTTTAGATCGCGTCGAAATTTCCTCTAAGTATGGTCCAAGGGGGCGTCGGTTTCATCGCGGGATAGACTTGCGTGCAGAAATCGGAACCCCTGTAAAAGCCGTTGATCACGGTGTGGTCATTTATGTGGGGAGTAAAATCAGGGGATATGGGCGCATGGTGGTTTTACGTCACGAGGGTGGAATTTATACCGTTTACGCGCACCACTCTAAAAAAAAAAAAAAAAAAGGGCAAAGTTA
>JAIXVT010000026.1 GCA_027482725.1 Pseudomonadota bacterium
AAACACACCGGAAGTGATGGAGTTCACCGCGTAAAGTTAAAATCGATCCAAGGGGTAAAATCGCCTTTGCCGCGTCCCTCTCTTGCACGGCAGGAGTGGCATGTCTCTTTACGTTAACGTTGCGGTCGCTCGACCATTGGACGAGCTTTACACCTACATTTGGCCGACGCATTTGGGGCCATCGGTTGGTGATCCCGTGGTCGGCGCGTGTATCGAGGTCCCTTTTGCTGGACGGCAAACCTTAGGCATTGTGGTGGAGGTTCTGGACGCCGCAGCCGTCCAGTCGTCGGGGTTTGATGTTTCAAAAATTAAAACGGTAACCCAGGTGTTTGAACGGCGCACCTATCTTACGCAGGAGACGATTGCTCTTGCCCGACAGTTATCGGATTTGTATTTAGCTCCGTTAGGCGAATTGCTATCGGCATCGATGATGCCCAAACCTGATCATCCTTACCGAGATAAAAAATCTCAGGCCGTTCCCGAGGCTCAAGTTCCTCAACTTAGTCTTGGGCAAAACCAAGCTTTAGAACAAATACTGAACGCGGGGGATAATCCCGTACTGTTAGAGGGGGTAACGGGGTCGGGAAAAACCGAAATTTATATTCATTTGGCGCGTCGGGCTTTGGCCGAAAACAAATCGGTTTTGATCTTGATGCCAGAAATCGCACTCACCGCGCAGTTACGGCTGCGTTTTGAGCGGGGCATCGGGCAGACTATCCGGGTGTGGCACTCCGCGGTAGCCACCGGCGAACGTCAACGCCATTGGTTGGCGGCACAATGCGCCGATAAGCCGGTGGTCATTTTAGGAGCCCGTTCGGCAGTATTTATCCCCATTGCAAATTTGGGCTTGATCATCGTCGATGAGGAGCACGACTCCACTTACAAACAGGAGGAGCGGGTCCGGTATCACGGGCGTGATGTGGCTTTACTCCGGGCAAAAAAAGAAAATTCTAAAATTGTTTTGGGATCGGCAACGCCAAGTCTGGAGTCGGTACGTGCCGTGCAGGAAGGCCGGTGGACCCGCGTCCCGTTGACCGAACGCTACCAATCCCGTCCGCTACCCGAGTGGTGCATCGTAGATCTTAAAACAGAGCCTACGGTGGGAAAAACGAAGTCGGTTTTTGCGGAAAAAACAGTTCAGATGATGCGCGAGGTTTTAGCCGGTGGGGACCAAATTATCCTGTACCTCAACCGGCGCGGATTTTCCCAACGTTTGCAGTGCCGGTCCTGCGGGGAAGTTATTTTTTGCGATCAGTGTTCGGTGTCTTTGGTGCATTATCGGTCCCACCACCGGTTAAAGTGTCACTATTGCGGGCTCACTCAGCCCGAGCCTAAAACCTGTCCCAAGTGTCAGAGCCACGAATTAATGGGGCTTGGAGCAGGCACCGAAAGCTTGGAGCAAGATTTAGCGGTTTTGTTCCCCGGAGTGTCGGTGTTGCGTTTGGATCGTGATCAAGTCACATCTCAACAAAGACTAGAAGAAACTTTGGGCGCATTTCGTCGGGGAGAAGCTCAGATTTTGGTCGGGACCCAAATGGTCGTCAAAGGGCATGATTTCCCGGGCGTGACCTTGGTGGTGGTTCCAGATTTGGACGGAATCGTATCTTGGCCGGATTTTAGGTCTAATGAGCGTGCCTTACAGACGTTGATCCAAGTGGCAGGACGCGCGGGACGGGGACAAAAGCCGGGGCGTGTTGTGGTGCAGGGTTATGACACCGACCATATCGTCTTGGCTGTGGCTCAGGGAAAAACTCCGCTGACTCAGTTTTTGTCGGAAGAATCGGCTTTACGTGCCGAACTCAAATACCCGCCGTATTCTAAAATGGCGCGGTTCCGGGTAGAGCATGAAGATGGAGATACCGCCAAATCCTTTTTGGAGTATGTCGCATTTAGCGTGAGGAAAAGTTTTGATCTTCCCGACGTCCAGTGTTTGGGGCCCACCGAAGCACTGATTGCTCAGGTCAAAGGAAAAAAGCGCTTTGATTTGTTGGTCAAATGCGCGCGTTGGAACGATTTGTATCGAATAGGTAAAAAAGTCAAAGCCTTGGCCAAAGAGAAGCGTCATGCCATCGTCATCGACGTTGATCCGTATAGCGTTTAACCTGATAGGGTGTCTAAACAAGGTTCTCTTTCCGCACGCGCCAAAAAAAAAGCTGATGCCATCAACGCCAACAATGAACGCGCAAGACAAGTTGATTTATTGAATAAGCGCATGACCATCGCGCGAAAAGGCGTGTTGGAATACCAAGCGGGAAAACATAAAGAAGCTGTGGAGTCTTTTTATTTTTACTTGTCTTTAGCGGAGCGCGCCAAGGGTGTTCGCTCTGGAGGACTGGAACCTAAACATTTTGATGTGAAAAAAGATCTGGCAGAAGTGTTATTGATCTCCGGGATTTACTGGGATTTAGCCAAGCTTTATGACCGTGGTGGCAAGAATACACGCGCATTATTGAAAACGAACTTGGATCGTTATGTCTTGTTTTCCAAAGGAATGCCATTTCAAGCCGTATGTTGCGAATCGGTACGGAAATATTTAGTGGCAGATCGACCTGTAAACCGAGCGTTGTTTAAAGACGTGTACACTCGCCTTGGGGGCGGAAAATGTTTTATCGCTACCGCATTGGAAGATGAATTGCCGGTGGGGCGGGTCGATGCGCTACGGACATTTAGAGATCAGGTGTTGTGCGCTACGCTATTCGGGCAGATTTTTACCGCCCTTTATTATCGCTTGAGTCCGCCGCTAGCGCGATTGTTGATCCGTATGCCCCGAGTTGTTCGTAGCAGTGTTGCTGGTGTGCTCGATGCGCTGGTGTTTAAGCGCATCACGTAAGGATCGGTGGGATTTTTTTATTCTAGCGAGCTTTGCGCGCGCGAAGTCCTGCGGAAAAATTCTTTTGAAATCTATGCCCCTCCCTTCCGAATCCATCAACTCACCTCCGGGCTGACTGGGCGGCGACACACCCCGTCGTTGAATTAATCGTTGAGTTAATGGATTCGGAAGGGAGAGTGAAAGGTGTTCCGAACTTTTGTGCTTTAGGAGCTTCGCCCGTCCGAACATCTCCAAATACAGATGCACGTTCTTCCCCCTTTGAGTTCTTCATTTCAATGAGGGGGTGTGCCGCTGCCCAGTCAGCCCCGAAGTGAATTCAAAAAATCAAAGGGGTGGGATTTTGTTTTTTGTACCTTAGCGATTTCGGCGAGCTTCGCGCGCGCGTAGTTTTGGAGTGTGAATTTTTTCTAAAATATTACCCGGCATTTAATTTTTTTTGTTGACGCTTTTTTGGGTGCATTAAAATGGATTTTGGTCGGTGTGCACTTATCACGTTGCTATTCGCACGCAATTTCCAGGTAACCGCACATCGCGGGATTTTTTGTTTAGATTTCATTTTTCCGGTAAAACGTACGGATTCAGGCTGTAATTGCGCCAAAAAACACCGTGATACGCTCGTAAAATGATTTCCATTAAAAATCTATCCGATCATGACCTCGAAGCCGCAACTCTCCACCAAGCAAAATCCGAGCAGTCGGCAACGTTAAAACTTTTGGAGTATTTATCGGAACTGGACGCACGCGAACTGTATGCCAAACGTGGCTACTCAAGCCTGTTTGTGTATGTTCGCGATGTTTTACATTACAGTGAGTCGCAAGCGAGTGAGCGGATTAACTCCATGCGCCTCATGCGGAAAGTCCCCGAAGTGAAAGAAGCGCTAGCGGATAAAAAACTGAATCTCACCAACGCCGCAAAAATAGCCTCATTCGCCCGACAGGAAAAATTATCGGTAAAAGATACCGCGCGTGTGGTTGCCGAATGCGCCGGGAAATCCACGCGCGAAGTAGAATCCTTGTTGCTTGCGCAATCGTCGGCGCCAGCAGGTGCCAAACCAGAAACGCTAAAACCCGTCTCCGTAGAGCGGTCACGCTTGAGTGTCGATTTAGATCAAGAGATGCTCCAACATATTGAAACTATAAAAAAACACTCCGCAAACCCTCACCTCACCATTGGAGATATTTTAAAAATTGCGCTTAAAAACGAAGCACATCGCCTTGAGAAAAGACTTACCGTAAAACCACCGGCACGTGAGACTTGCGTAAAAAATTCGACCGTACCGCATAAAGCGAACGAGAGTGGGAGTGGTGAAAAGAAGGAGTCCGCAAATAACGGTGATTCTGAGCCCGCCCTAACACGTGATGTTTCGCTATTAAATGCGGTGGCCAAACCCGCGTCACCATCGAAAAACCATTCGTCACAGAAAGACTTAGCGAGTGATTTACCTCAATGTGAGCCCAAAAAACACCGCTCCCGCTATATCCCTAAAGCCCTAAAAGTTGCGGTGCGCGAGCGCGCCCACCACTGCTGCGAATACGTCGATCCCGAATCCGGTAAAAGGTGTGGCGCAGTAAAGTACCTTCAGTTGGATCACATCACGCCCTTTGCAAAAGGGGGAACGCACACGTTAGATAACCTGCAAATCCTCTGCGCTCGTCACAACCAGTTACGGGTGCCCCAGCACCTACGCCCTGAAACCCGACACTAATTCGTTCACCACTTCGGGCGCGGGAAGTCCTGAGGGCATACTCGCTTGAAATCCGTTCCCTTCCCTCCCCTCGGGGCTGACTGGGCGGCGACACACCCCGTCGTTGAATTAATCGTTGAGTTAATCGTTGAGTTAGTGGATTCGGAAGGGAGAATGGTGTTCCGAACTTTTGTGCTTTAGGAGCTTCGCCCGTCCGAACATCTCCAAATACAGCTCCACTTTACTCCCCCTGTAATTTTTTTAATTCAATGAGGGGGTGTGCCGCCGCCCAGTCAGCCCCGAAGTGAATTAAAAAAATCACAGGGGTGGGATCTTGTTTTTTGTACTCCGGACTCCGGGCGCGCCCAGGGGAAATGCACCCTAGAGCTGTGAGAGTGAATTCAACGCGTTAATTTTACTTAATCAGTGTCCCGATGCGGTCCC
>JAIXVT010000215.1 GCA_027482725.1 Pseudomonadota bacterium
GGGCCAGGATAAGTCTTGAGGCTATCTATAGCCATTTCTAATGATTTTTGAATGGGCGTGCGACCCACCGGAGATAAGGATTTTACCGTTTTTTCGATGTCGTCTAAATTGCGATTTTCATATTTGATGGCTTGATAAATGTCGTCGCAATCTTCTTTGCGGCGGCCACCGTAAACAAACAACGAGGTTTGCGCCTTTTCGCGCCACTGGTCCTGTAAGTAAGTTTGGAATAATTTTTTTGCATAATGCATGCGGCTGAATTTGTCGTCGAGCAACTGCCCCATCGATCCCGAACTATCCAGCACAATCGCAACTTTGGGATCGAGCAACCCTTCAAGCGGATCATCGCGCATCACGAGTTCGCCTAGAGATAAGCCCGTGACCTTATCTTTGCCGAGCGTTGTTGTTGTAGAAATTTTGGGATGCTGAATTGCTGGGGTAGAATTGGCCGGAACAGGTGTCCCCCCGGATACGGCTTGAGACGCAGTCGGGGTCGTCGGGTTCAGGTTTTGCGATGACGTGGTTTGCGCAAAACAAATAGGGGAAACAATCACGCCCAAAAATAGGAATGCGAAAAAATAACGGTGTGGGATTGATGTTTCCGCGTTCATTCCGATTTACCTTTTTTTGAAAATATATCACTGAGCGGATCTTCAAAGCGCACGCCGATAAATGCGGATAAAAACTTTTCGGTTTCGGTGCCGGTTCCACTTTGGGGAATGGTGTAAATTCCGCCTGCTTCGCTTACGGTTGTTCCGCTAAATTTTAAATTTTGCATGCGGTAGTGGTAACCCAATTCAAATACCCAACGCTTGAGGAGCGGGATTTCCGACCAATAGAGCATCGCGGTGGCTCCGAGTTTCAAATCCAACGCCGAAGATCCGTTTGAATTCGCGCCGCGCGATACACCGTTGTCTTTAACGGATAGAGAGGGGAAATATCCCGCTTCGAAAAACACACGCTGGAGGGTGACTCCAAAAAGGGGCTCCTTAACGAGATCATTTTCGGAATACCAAGCGGGCCGTGCCGGGGTCCAAAGCTCGGGCGCCCATTCGTACGCAACGCGCCCGCCAACCCCCAAGCCTGACGCTTGTGTAGAGAGGAGGAATTCATCGGTATTATTGGTTTTGAAATCCCACGACGCGGACAGGATGCGGGCCCAAAATCGCCAATGACGTTTTACAGGTCGAAACCGATAATTGAGGCTGAGCACGGAGTTCGATTGGCTGGACGTTGTGTTGACCTGGTAATAGGTGGATGTGGGGAAGTCGCCACTCACTGAGAAAAACTCGATCCCCAGCGGGATAAAGTCCGAATAGTAGGCACCTTGAAGGAATTTGAAACGGTAGGACGGTGCATTTTTTGCGCTATTCGCCTGAGTGCTCGAGGTAGAGGTCATATCCGCTTGGAGTAAGCCAATTCCCCCTTGAATGTATCCTTTTTCGGCGGGACGCGCGGGGGGCGGTTTGGGTTTGGCGATCAAGTTGTCGATGGATTCTTTTTTGTCGTTGACGTCAGGGTTTAGGGGCGCATTCATCAGGACCACGCCATCGCCGGGTTGAGGGAGCTTGGTGAGGCCGGATTTGTCCAACTGGATCAGGATTTGGCCGCGCTGGAAGGCTGCGACCTTGCCGGTGGCAATGGATTCGTAGCGGCGGCCCTGCCGGCGAACAATGAGGACTTGCGCGTCGGGGGGGAGCGCGCTTTTGTCGGGCGCGGCGACGGTGACGATTCCTTCGGATTCTTGCGCGACGGTGAGGGTAGTCGCAGGCTGGCTCGGCGCATTGGCGGCGGGCGGCGCATCGGGAACCGCGCTTGTCGACGCGGGCTGGGCGGCAGATGCCGGCAACGCGCCTAGGCACAACATCGCGCCGAACGCTCCTGCGATGGCGCGCCGACGACGGGAATATGGAATTCGAATGGGGGTTGGGCTGGGGCGATGAATCATTTCTATACAGATCTAGTGTAGAAAAATTGGTAGGGGATGGCATCCGTGGGGTTTTGACATGGGGACGTTTTGGTCTCCCGGGTTCCCTGCCGGAAACGCTCCCGAACTTTGTTCTTCCGAATCACATTTTTCCAATAAAAACAATAACTTAAAGGAATGCGCCATTTGAATATTGGCCGGTGGGCAGTAAGCGTTTGATCTCAGGGGGTTAAGGCCATCCAGGAACACTGTCGGGGAGCGTTTAGGGGTTGACGGGCTCACCCCCCGGCTCAAGCCCAAGCCCCCCCCTGACGATACATCCCGTAGGAAGGGGTGTGTCCTTGAGACCCGATTTTGACGCAAAACAGCACAAGCCGTATCATTTAAGTTGGGTATTGGGGATTCCCTGCGCGCATGGTGGCGACAGCTACCCCGCGAGCACGGGACCAAGGGGGAAAACATGAACAGACCGATCACATTAAAGGTCAAGCACCTGACCAAGTCTTTATCCGCATCCATCGCGGTGATCTTATTGATGTCGGCCTGTAAAGAAGGCGTGGGGTTCCAAGGTGGAACCGTGCCCTCAAGCTTTAACGGCTTAACCCAGCTCACCGCGATTAGCCCAACATCCCTACAACTGATTTGGGATGCGTACCCGGGTGCGACACAATACAAAATTTATAACGCCACCAACCCTAGCACTCCTGTGCAAACCATTTCCGGCACTCAAGTCATTTTACCCGCTAGCGGTGCCAACGCGTTGGGACAATACTGCTTTTCGGTTACCGCCACGGATCCTGCAACCAACAAAGAAACAGGTATACGTGACAGCTACCTGTGTACGGGAGCATTACAAGCCAATCAGTTTTTTTTAACGGACGGTTCAGGAATAGTCACCGCCGAACAAAAAAACGCACGCACCAAAGACATCACACCAACTCTTTGTGATGCTTCGGATAAAACACGCGTGGAAATTTCACTCCCTGGATTTCCGAGTGTCACCTATCGCATTTACCGAGGTGAACAAGATCCCGCCGGAGGAATGAACTGGAATAACTTTACCACCTTCGACTCCGTTACTGGAGCAAGTCGCTTCAGCGTAGATAACCTCCCCCAAGGAAAGACGTATTGTTTCTTTACTGTCGCGTTTTATAAAGACGGTGGAATTGCTGGGCCGAACAGCCAGCGTGACGCGGGCGAATTGTTATCAAGCACAGATTCCGCTGGATTAGTCACCAAACTGAATCAGTGGTCCACACAAAACAGGGATCTCTATTCATCTCAATGCGCGACCACGCCTACAACATTTGATCCCGATAATAGTAAAATCGAAGTATTTCTCCCTTTAGCTTCATTTGGGAAGCGTCCCACATTTTCCATTCGAAACAAATATCAAGCCCCCTCCGGAGGAGGTTCGGCCATTACGGTAACGGTTTTTGCCGCGGGACAACCCGGGAGTATCGCCCAGCGCGCTGGGATTAACCCGACTTTGCAAACGGGCACACTCCCCACGGCTCAATCCACGGTGGATTTTGCACCCGGAAGTTACGTGTTTTACGCACAGGTCTCAAATGCTCAAGGACAAACTAAAACCATACCTGTAAATGGGTACGGAGCGGGAAACGCAAAATCAAACACGGTTTTTTTACGCTCATTACCCGATCAAGAGGTCCAAAATAACTTACGTTCCGTTTACGAACCACAAGCTCAACAAAACGGCTTAGGCTCACAAAATTTGGGTGGTGCCGTGGCCATGGGCGATTTCGATTGTAACGGGCAAATGGATTTATTGGTCACCGCTCCCCAAGCTGTTTCAGAAACTTCTGCAGGGACCCCGGGAACATTTGGAAAAATTTTAGTGTATTACAACAACGCACCAAACCCCATTGAGGCATCTTTCGATCTATCGGGATCACTCGGGGCCACGGCGTACCAACTCCAACTGGGAACAAAAGCAACTGTTGCTAATTTTAACCAAGATTCTGCGCAAAATAACAATGCTGATGGAAACGTGGCATCAAGAACAGATAACGTTCAACGACGCTTTCAGTGTGACGATGTCGTTTTACAAAGCGGACTCGGTGGATTTGCGGTTTTGTTTGGCAGTAGTCGAGGACTAACCAATATTCCAAAAAATGGATCCATCACTAACCCGTCCGTCACCAGTAGCGTGGCGTCGTGCTCACAATCTTCAAACATTTGTAATGGAATCTATGTTCGTCCTGGAGGATTTGCGAAATATACCGATTTTAATACAGGAGATTTAGATGGTGACGGGTACCCAGACCTCATTTCTCGATTCTCCGAAGGATCGATTATTTCGGCGGTGATTTTTCGAGGAACGTCTCTGGGACTTCTCCCACCAAGTGGGGCTGTGCCCAGCTCTGGAGTGGGAACCGACGTCCTTGGGATTGCTCGCTTCACGGACACCGAAGGGTTTACGGGGTTGGGAGTACTTCCCAATGGAGCATACGCCGGTGTCACGACTTCGGGGTTCTACAGTTCCAACGTCCGTGATGTGTTGATGTTGGGCGTACCGAATAATGCGGGCGGAAAAGTTAAATTACGAGTATTTAATAATACAACCTACCTTGCCTACCAAGATATCGTAGCTCCCACTACCGTTTCCGGATGCACGACCAACTGTGTCTCTGGATTTGGAACCCAAATTGTTGGAATAGAAAACGGGCTCGGCTACACGACTATCAATAACGTAAATATTATTAATGACCCCGGCAACGGGGGATCGTCTCTCCATTTAGGACGATTCAAAAAAAGTATTGATCCGGCACCAACAACATTCGGCCCTCCGGGATCTGTTGCGATTGCGGCACCCGGTGCAGGACGGATTTTTATCTATCACGATATGATTAAGGCAGCAGCTGCAAATTTCGGGACGCCATCTTCGACAACACCGAGCACTGTGGTACATCCAATAGAACTAAATACTGCCGAAAACGCCGCCTGCACCCCACTCTCCGGTACTAATACCAACGGCGCGTGCGGACGCATTCAAATGCTGAGCTTTACCGCACAAAATACATTAAATCTATTCGCTCTTCGGGGCCCACAAATCAACGCCCCCAGCGTCAACACCGAAAACATGCTGGGCCTAGCCTTGCCGACCGTACAACAAACGGCTTCGGGTAGAACGCTGGTCAACGCAGGGATGGCGTACCTTTACCGTCCAACGCAGGGAACCAGTACCCATTCAAACACCTCTCGTTTATCGAATGGATTTTTATCGTCTATTCGCACCGAGCTCTTTCCCGACACCGCACAAGCCAATCAACTCTTTGCTGCGGGAGGAATCGCTACCGGAGGCTTTGCGCGCAACCCCGCAACCGACAACGACGACTATTATCCTTCCGGACTCGATGTGGTGATCGGAGCACCGGGTTTCACGTTGAACACAGGTGGAATTCAAGTCCCAAACAATGGAGCGGTATACTTTCGCTATGCCAACCCCAGCGCCTCTCCACGTACCCTAGAAACCCGAAGCTATAGCCGAGAATCAAATCTCAATTACGGTACTGTGATCAGTGCTGGCGATATTGAAAGCGATGGTAACCCCGATCTGCTTGTGAAAATGAATCGCGGAGGATCGGAATTTTTTAAAGTAC
>JAIXVT010000062.1 GCA_027482725.1 Pseudomonadota bacterium
ACAAAGATTGCGATCGCAAATGTGGTGTTTAAGTTTTCTGTAGGGGGCAAAAAACCCGGGACTAATCCGATCAAGTTGCATACCAAAATAAAAAAGAACAAAGCAGCAACTACAGGAAAATACTTCACCGTGACATCAGGCCCCATGACCGATTCGGCAAGGCCGTAAACTTTTTCAAAAAGAATTTCAAAAACGTTGCGCAAGGTGAGGCGATCTTCGGGGATAAAACCTTGGTCGGGGGCGCGCTCTGCGGCTTTAAGTTTAAGCGTGGCAAGCGCAGCGAAAATCAAAACAAGTCCGCAGAGAACTGCGGTCACGACGACATGTCCGACCCCGTGGGGGTCGATGCCGAAGAGGTCGAGCCAGTTGAAGACGTGCTTTTCGTGCATATATTCCTTAAAAAGAGAACCGTCGCCAGCCCTAGGGGAACAATCGCGATCGCAGCGGCGAGAATCGCGCCAAACCCGAGGCTAAAACGAGGATCTGCATCTTTCGTGTTTCTTAGGGTTATAACGAAAAAAACGACACAAACCAACTTAAAAACACCAAGTTGCGCTAGGATCAAGGATCTCCATCGATTTGTTTTGGGAATATAAACTAAACCCCAGAACAACCCCACCAGACAAAGGTAGTCGATCACAATGATTTTTATTAACGGCCCAAGGCCGTACCCTAAGGAGAGCATCATCGCTTCAGCACCTGAAAGACTCGGATAAACCCAAAGACCATACCCACAAAACCCGCCCCTAAGGTAATGAGCTGTTGGTAGGGTGAGCCTTTGGATAGCCAGTAACCTAGCCCCCCGACCAACACCGGGGCAACGACAATATCGCCAATCACTACACTTGCCAAAGCTAAGGATCGATATTCAAACTTCATTTGCGTTTAGCCTTTACCCGCTTCTCTAAATGATGAATGCGAATCTTGATGGCATTAGGGGAAGGGTAGGTTAAGAGGAGGGACTTAAACCCTTGGAGGGCCAATTCTAACTGATCTTGTTCTTCGTGGAGGTTGGCCAACTGAAACCGGATGTCCTGTTCGCGACCGTTTTGGCCGAGATCCTGGGCGGCTTCTAGGGCTTCTTGGAGTAGCTGGGTCGCACGATTGATCCCATTTTTTGGCTTATCCCGCATCATCATCAGGGCCAAGCCCAAACCATATTTGATTTCCAACTGGTCTTCCGGAAGTTCATAATGTTTTAACAATCGCTCAAATCGTTCTGCCGCAGACCGTACCTGACCCAACTGGAAATCACTTTTTGCAATTCGTAGTTCAAATAAAAATCGCTCGGGTTTCGTCCAAATCTCGTCTGATAAAAGTGACTCGTAGTGCGATTTTGCCAAGCCAAACTGCCGTAACCGCGAAAAATAGATTTCTCCCATCTCCTTTTTCACTTGCGGCGCCGATGCCGATTGCGGAGCTTGGGACAGATAAGTTTTAAACCCTTCTAGGGCCTCTTGATGCCGGTTTAAAAACAATGTTCGGGTCATGGAAGCTCTGAGTAGCGATTGGAGGGCAAGAGCAGATGTCGGATCGCTTTGTACAACGGCGTCAAACTCTGCCACCGATGCCGAATAGTTTTTTTGGGTCCAAAGTTTTTCTGCAAACAGCATTTTCTGCGTTGGGGAATCTTGCGAACAACCTAAAGCGCCCAATACTCCCCAAAGCAAAATCAAACCACGAACGGTACAAAGTCGCTTACGCATTCCCGCTCGGTTCGCCCCCACCGGTGGGTTCCATCAAAGAGTCCACCAAAGTTTCTTCGGGCTCAGGCGCAAGATATTCCACGGCAACCACTTTCTCCCCGCCATCAACGCTCATCAAGCGAACGCCTTGGGTGTTCCGACCCAATTCAGAAATCCCAGAAATTCGTGTCCGAATTAACTTTCCAGAACTTGAAATCAACATGAGGTCATCCGTCGGTTGAACAAACCGTGTAGCAACAATAGCGCCGGTTTTTTCGGTTGTTTTCAATGCGATAATGCCTTTTCCACCGCGCCCTTGGATACGGTACTCCGATACTGGGGTTCGTTTTCCATACCCAAGTTCGGTGACGGTCAATATTTCGCCCGTCTGGGTTTTTGAAATCACATCCATGCTCACCACACGGTCGCCATCGTCCAGACTCATACCAAAAACCCCATAAGCCGTGCGGCCCGTAGGACGGACTTCGGTTTCTGGAAACCGGATACACATTCCTCCACGCGTTGAAATAAAGATATCGTCTTCAATTCCGCAAATCCTTGCACTGATGATTTCGTCACCTTCTTCAATGGAAATGGCGTGGATCCCGGTTACTCGGCAATTGCGATATTCCCAAAGCGACGTCTTTTTCACGATCCCATTTTTAGTCACCATCACGAGGTAACGATTTTCTTCAAACTCTTTGGAGCCTGGGAGAATGTTCACAACATTTTCTCCGGCTTGGAGCTGTAAAAGATTTACAATCGCTTTGCCTTTGGAGGTGCGTATGGTTTCCGGGATTTTATAGGCCTTCATCACAAATAACCGGCCTTTATCCGTTAAGCAGAACAAGTTGGTCAGCGTGGACGTGGTGTGCATCTGGCTGATGAAATCCGAATCTTGCGTGGTGGCCCCGATGATCCCCTTGCCTCCGCGGTTTTGACTGCGGAATTGTTTGGGGTCCTGGCGCTTGACATAACCTTCGCGAGAAATGGAAATCAAAACCTGTTCGTCTTGAATCAGGGCTTCGATATCGATATCCGAATTTTCGTCATAGACGATTTCAGTGCGCCGTTCATCTCCGAAACGCTCCCTTATTTCGGCCAATTCTCCGGCAATAATTTCGTAAACGCGGGAGTCGTTCTCTAATATTGCGCGCAGCCCTTCAATCGTTTTCAAAACCTCGTGGTACTCTTGGATAATTTTTTCAAGCTCTAGCCCCGTTAGGCGTTGCAAACGCATATCCAAAATGGCCTGCGCCTGAAGACTTGAAAAACCAAATTTAGAAACCAAACCTTCGTGGGCCTCAGGTGCGCTTGCAGATCCTCGGATATGAGCGATCACGGCATCCAAGTTTTCCACCGCGCGCTTTAATCCCTCTAAAATATGAAGGCGCTGTTCGGCCTTTTTGAGATCAAACAACGTGCGCCGGATGACCACGTCTTTACGATGCTCAATAAATGCTTGAATCATTTCTTTGAGATTAAAAATTCTAGGCTGTTGGTGATCAATCGCTAAAAGCGCAATTCCAAACGATTCTTGCAATTGGGTCATTTTATACAATTGATTCAAAATCACGTTTGAGCTTTCATTTTTCTTAAGCTCAATCACCACCCGCATTCCGGTTCGGTCAGATTCGTCGCGGATATCGGAAATCCCATCAATTTTGCCTTCATTAACCAGATCAGCAATGCGCTCGATCAGACGGGCTTTGTTGACTTGATAAGGGAGTTCGGTCAC
>JAIXVT010000289.1 GCA_027482725.1 Pseudomonadota bacterium
ATCCTTTGGCTTGAAGGGTTTATTAAGAACTATAAGGGCTCAGTCCTGATGACGAGCCATGATCGCGATTTTATGAATAGGTTGGTGACCCGTATTCTTGAAGTCGCCAATAAAGCCATCACAGAGTACTCCGGCGATTACGATTTTTATGTGCGCGAACGGCAAGTACGTCTGGACCAGTTGCTTGCGTCCCACAAAAAACAGCAAGATATGTTGGCGAAAGAAGAGGAATTTATTGCACGATTTGCGGCGCGCGCTTCTCATGCCGCGCAGGTGCAATCTCGCGTAAAAAAATTGGAAAAAATTGATCGCATTGAAATCCCACCAGAAGAGCGGGTCATGAAGTTTGAGTTTCCCAAAGCGCCCCGAAGCGGAAACGAGGTCGTTAAATTTTCTCAGCTCGGTAAATGTTACAAGTTAGATAACGGTGAGGAGCGTTGGGTGTTCCGCGGACAAAAAGGCATGGTGCAACGTCTTGATCGCATTGCTGTGGTTGGCGTAAACGGGGCAGGAAAATCTACTTTGCTCAAAGTGATGGCAGGCGAGCTTGAACCTACGGAAGGCGAATGTGTTTTGGGGGCGAGTTTGAGTCCGGGGTATTTTAGTCAAAGCGCTTTAGATGTCTTAAATCCCAAGAAAACGATATTTGAAGAAATTTCAGATCGGATTCCTGAGGCGACCATTGGATGGGTGCGAAATCTTCTGGGGGCATTTTTGTTTTCTGGGGATGATGTCGAAAAAAAGATTGGAGTTTTGTCGGGCGGTGAGAAAAGCCGTGTTGTGTTGGCGTCATTGCTCGCCGTGCCGCGTAATTTTTTGATCTTGGATGAGCCAACCAACCATTTGGACATCCGGTCTCGCGAAGTTTTGCTCCAGGCCCTGCAGAATTTTGAAGGCACGATTGTTATGGTCAGCCATGATCGGTATTTTTTGCGTGCACTTGCCCGACGGGTATTCGAGGTGGACCGAGGGGAGTTGCGCACCTACGAGGGGGATTATAATTATTATTTGCAAAAACGAAGCAGTGGTTCGAAATAATTTAATTAAAATCGTTTAAACTTGGGATATGCTCTCGCGTTAACAAGAGGGGGAGCTTATGAAAGCACTTGGGGGAGTGTTGGGGGTCGTGTTTTGTCTTTCGGCAAGCGCGCAAACAACGGGGACATCGGTTGTTCAGTCCAATCCGTTAAAAAATGTCCAAGCGTCTTATTGGTCTATGATTGGAGGACCTGCACCGGGGCAAGGTTTCTCTGAAACCAAGCTTGCAGACGGGTCAACGGATACCGCATTTTGGTTTCACTTGTTATTTTTAAATTATGAAGTGAACCCTGATTTGGTGGTGGGTACTCAGAATCGGGTTTCCACTGAGTTTTTAAAAGAACAAACCACTGTGCTTAGTCCCAGGCTTCATGTGCATTTTAAAAATGTAATCAATAACGACGCGATTTCGCTCGGCTTACAGCCGATGATCGAGATCCCAACGACATCGACTCAAAGGAACAGAGATGAGCGTTTGGGGATTCTCTTTGCTCAAAACCTTACATTTAAAACACCTAAGCGCTGGACGGTGTTGCTCACAACAATGGTCAATGGGCGTTTTTTTGGAAATGACCAGGGGAAAATCACCTCTGAATTCATTGCAATTCCGACGCTCGGATACGAACTCAGCAAGACGTTTCAGTTGATGGCTTGGGGTTGGATCGATGCGGCTCATCGAGGCGGGCAAGGGGGAGTGATGTCGCTGCAAGATTGGAACGACAATTATGTTCGGTATGGGATGAATATCTTTTTGCGAGATAACATCCAGATTTTTCCGTGTTTGCAGACTTTTTTGTCGAGTCCAAAACTTGCCACCAGTTCGATTGGGTTGGAATTGGCCGCTCAGTTTTGAGTGGGGGAGTGGGTGTCTTGAGCGGGGGGTTCGGGGTCTACGACCGGGATGCCTCTTTGGTTCAAGAACTCCCGCATATCAGGACTGAGACCGTCGATGTCTAGTAGGTTTTGCAGAATAAACGAAGTGTAGTCAGGGTTCTGGTTTTCTTGATCGTCCTGGCTTGCCATGAACTCCGTGCGCAAAGGTCCGCTAAACTTCTTGCGCTGCTCGGGATGAAGGGACTGGAGTGTTTCTCGGATGAATTGTTTTTTTATTTCGTGATCCGCACGAGAAATATCTTGGAGTTGAAGTACAAAATCCATAGGTGTCGGTTCTGCCCCGGAGCTTGGAGGGGTAAGCGCTTCACTGTTCTTGGTCCCATCCAAGGACGCAAGGTCTCGTGGAGACTCCGGAGTGGGTGATGGTTCTTTGAGTTGAGCTGATTTTTGGGTAAATACCTTCGGGTGGTTTGCAATGAATTGAGCCGTTTCCATCAACGTCTCTTTTTTGGACGTTTCTGAAAAAGGTTCTGGCGAATGCATAAGCCACGAGGACGCTCCAATAAAAAGCGCCAAAAGAAAAGGAATGCAGAGGAAGAATCCTTTAACCCCCATAATTATCCCGCGCGTCGTGTGGGTGATGATTGTTGGTCTGGATGCTCTGGATGAGGACTGGGCAGGGTAGAGTTGTAGGCGGTAGCGATTTCCTCAAAGTAGTCCCCGTCCCGAAACTGTACGGGCGCGATTTTTCCTGTGGATTTATTGTTCTCTAAATGACGAACAAACCGATGGAGTGGGCCCGCGATTTTATGTGAAAGGAGAAGGCCCGCAATTGCAATTACTCCGAGCACTGCAAGTGTCATGACAAATGAGATGAGTCCAAGTTCGGCTTGGCGGTCTTCTACGAATTGGTAAAAAACATGATCGGGAGTCAGGCCCGCCGCTTCGGCCTGGGATTTTAGACTCCTAAAAAAGAAGTAGTGGGCGACTTGAAACAAGCTCACCACAGATAAAGCGATAGCCGACATCCACGCCATAAACGTGAGTTGGAATTTGGGATTGATCAAAAATTGATTGCGTTTGGGACTAGGCGTTTTCGCTTCCATGCCTGACCTTTCGGGTGCAGGGTCCCAAAACTTCAGTTTGGGGGGTCGGGGGCTATTTTTTTGGCGATGCGGGGGTGTGGATTAACGTTTTGAGGTCTGCCCGAAAAAGAATTTCAATTTTATTGGGGAAAACGGTTTTTTGGACGATTCCATCCCCAAAGGTGGGGTGCTTGACCCGGTCTCCTGGAGAAAAGGATTGGTCTGCTCCATAGGATTTTAGGGGTTGGGTTGAAGCATTCATTTGCTTGAGCCACTCGTGCTCGATAGGGACCCCTTCGGGTTTAGATTCTTTTGGACGAGGCGATGCGCCAGAAGAGGTTCCTGTCCTGCGCACAGCACCAGCTGTTCCGGCAGCTTTTTTTTCGTAGTAGTTGTGTTCACTGCGGCATGTGCGACAAATCACCCGGGCTGGCCTGCCCCCGATCATGGCAACGATGGTGTGCCCCAAATCAAGTTTGCAGCGTGTGCACCAGCAAACCATCTCTTTTCCGACGGTAAGTTTTTCTGTATGAGCGTTAAAGGTCATGAGTATACTGTGTTTCCTGTACGCCTAGCTTACCGAGTAAGTCCACATGAGTGAACTTGAAAAAGAACGACACCCCAAACGCAGTGATCTTTTAGAGAAAGCAAAAGCTCTTTCTTCAACTCCTGGTGTTTATTTGATGAAGCACGAAACGGGGCAGGTGCTTTATGTGGGAAAAGCGAAATCATTGAAAAATCGAGTGACCTCGTATTTTCAGCCCATCCTTCATGAAACTGCTCGAATTGAAATAATGGTTTCTTTGGTTTCTGCGTTTGATGTCATTTTGACCGAAACCGAAGAAGAGGCTTTGGTTCTTGAGTGCACTCTGATCAAAAAATATCGCCCTAAATACAACATTCGCCTAAAAGACGATAAACATTATCCCTATATAAAAATCTCAGAGAGTGAGCCGTATCCACGACTAGAGTGGACACGAAAAGTTCTGAACGATCAGGCGCGATATTTTGGTCCGTTTCCAAGCGGATGGTCTGCACGGGTCGTTCTTAAGCTCTTAACCGAAAGTTATCGTCTGCGGGATTGTGCGGACAACACCTTTGCTCACCGTTCGCGACCTTGTTTATTGTATCAAATGGATCAGTGTAGTGGCCCGTGTGTGGGAAAAATTTCTCAAGAAGACTACAAAAATGACGTGGAATCGGCCATTAAAGTTTTGGAAGGAAGGGGTAAGGATCTGCTCAAAAATCTAAAGCAGAGCATGAAAATTGCGTCGGATGAAGAGCGATTTGAAGATGCTGCCCGGTTCAGGGATCAAATTCAAAGTATCGAAGTGATTACCCAAACCCAGAGTGTGTCCGACCCCAATCAACGGATTGATCAGGATGTGTTTGCATTCGATCGTAAAGAAGCGCGAGCTACCGGGGTTGTTCTTCAGG
>JAIXVT010000150.1 GCA_027482725.1 Pseudomonadota bacterium
AAATCTAGCCAATGATCAGCCCCCCTGTTTTGCTGAAGAGCTAAGCCACAGCCTTTAGGCTGCATTTCCTCACCCAATAAAAACCATTGACTTTTTACACAAAACCTGTATAATTTAATCAACTATTTAAACCCATAAAATTCATGGCTTAAATCGGTGCATTTTTGGAGATAAAAATGAATTTAAAAAAAATTGTATTAGCCCTTGTTCTTGCGACAACCCCTCTGGCTTACGCTGACTTGCTCCCAGAGCCCGGCCTATATGTGATTCAACTCCAAAATGAAAACCTAGATATCGTTTACGATCTTATAGACACTCAAGAAAGCCTCATTCAAACCACTAAAGACGAAATGGTCAATACCACCACCTATCAAAAAGTGATGAACCCATCCCCAATAGGCAAATTCGGTAAAACCGCATTGATTTGTGAGCGTCAGGAAAAAAGATCCTTTGGAAAACCTCAAAACTCGTATCATTGTAAAATGGTTAAAGCTATCGGGGTAGAGTTGCCGTCAACACCGGAAATAATCAAACTAACGCCCCAAAATAAATAATCGAATCATAGAGCCTAATGAATGTCCTGTTATAACCCAATAACCTTACTACAATACGGGATGAACAGTGACAGCATCGAATTTACTTGTCGCTATGTGCTCTCTCAAAAAGTTTTAGAAACACCACCAAATTTTTTGGATTACCCGCTCTATTTGTTACTGACCGTACTCCTCGAGCTTCCGGTCTACTTTTTCTTTCTTAAGCCACGCGCAATATCGATTCCTAAATTTTTTAAGCACGTAGTTAAGCATGTAGCGGCGCTCAACCTGTGCACACATCCTCTGGTTGATTTTGTCTTTCCCGTTATTGCCGTAAAAATGGGGTTTTCTCACGCCATTTACTTGAGCACGGCAGAAACCTTTGCGGTGATCGTCGAGGCCTTCTATCTCAATACAATTTTGAGACAAAGACCCGTAGTATCTTTTCTGGTCGCCTTAAGTGCGAATCTATTTTCTTGGGGAATTGGCTCTGCGCTGATTAGACTTTAAATCCAAACGATTACTTACTCTGAAGAGATACTGCGTTTTACCTCGGGGATGTTAAAGCCAATTGCATCGACGGACTGATCTCGTCCAGATGTCGTAAATAAAATTCCACGTTCGGCATCGTAATAACTAGCGTCCTCTGAATAGGAATGCCCCTGTTTATCCCAACCTTTAATCTTGCGAATGAAATTCCCTCCTTTGAAATGCGCCTTAACCGTTTGTACACTTTCAAAAGAATCAGAGTCAAAGGGCATCCAAAGCGAGCCAACCAAGATATTGCCATCAAATGAAAACGCAGCTTTTTGTCCCTTCGTCCCATCTCTGAGAACCCCATCATAAATCCAAGCCACTTGATTCGTAGATCGAAACGACTCTTTATTGGGCTTACCAAAAAGCTTAAGCACATCGTCCTTCGTCGACTGACTTGGACTCAATTTTTCAAAATCACGGAACTCAATAGACTTGTGGGGTTGGCGAGAAAAGCTCGCGCAGGAGCTGAGACTAAAGGCCAAAAAAAAGATTAAAGCGAACCTCATTTTAGACTCCTCAATCTAAGTTTATCACCAAATTTTTTAGACATCCAAACATATAACTGAGGGCTCTTTTCCTTCAAAGTCTTGGGATTAAACAAAAAATACTCGATATTGTTAGCGAAATCCTCCTCCGGGCTATTCTGTGAGTCATACTCAACAAAGTCTTTTCGGTTAAGCGTCAACTGCTTGTCCTTTAACCCATTCCAGAGCGTTGCCTCCCATTCAGCTGCAATAGCGTAGTCCACTTGTTCGGGTTTCGCCATTTGTCGAAAAAAAATATGAGCAAATTCGTGGGCCAACACGCGTGCAACGTTTAATTTACCGCCAAAGGCACTATCATAGAGCGCGATCTGATTCTGAAAGTTGGCAGCTGGGTTTTCTGTTAACTGAGCTGAAGCTTTTAGCCGGTAAATTCCAGATACAATTTCGTTTAACAAAAGAGGAGGTAACTCAGACAAGGCTTCTAGAGTTTCTTCTTTTTCGCCCTCTGTCCAAGCTTTTGATTTTTCATTTTTGAACTCCCAATTCAAAGGCAAACCCATCTTCAAGCGATCACTCCAAACTGCATATGATACAGGATTCTTCCTGCATCCTGCTTTATGATGAGAGCCTGAAACTCGAGTCCCATCGGCACGAGTGTATTCACTCTGGTTATGCGCTCTCACCCAATGCTCTCCGGAAGGGCAAGGATTATGTTTTATTCCTTTGCCTGTCTTGGCAAATGCGGAACTCATCGGAAAAAGAGGAAAAAAAAGAAACAGAACTGGAGGAAAGAGAATCAGCATTTTTGTTGAGTATCACGAAGATCAAAATCTTAGAATGAAATGGTAAAAAATCTAAAATTTATTTGGAATACCTATCTTTTCGGGCCAATCACAACGACAACGACCGCACCAATTGGAGCGCACGTATAAACTGCGACGCTTGGCATAATTCTAGAGTCTCAAATTGTCCCTCGACACAGGACGACATAGAGTCGCTAGAGAAAGAGTAAACCTGATGCAAGTAAAACTTACGGTCACTCACGCGTTGGAGCACACACTCGCCGATGACTTCTCGGCACTGGGAGAAAAACGAATCAAATCTCTCTTTACTGGTCTGAACCGAATAACCGTGAAATTCCGCGATAGGTCTCTGCTCTAAGCGCGCATTCACAAACCGAGGATGGTAAGCCCCTTTATTCAGCCAATGTTCGGGGTTTGACCCGTTTCTAAATGCTTCGCCTTGGTCACTCAGCTGATTCTTTACCTCGGCTAACGTGCCCTGACTTAACCGACGTGACTCAAAATTTATGCCCACTCGGTACGTCGGGTTGCCGTTCTTGTCAAAATAGAATTCAGAAATGCAGCCTTCACCATTAATCCG
>JAIXVT010000204.1 GCA_027482725.1 Pseudomonadota bacterium
AAATCCTTCCGGAATTATAGCTTATCTTTCTCTTTATTCGACTTATCTTCTGTTTCATTCATCTAAAGATACCTCAATTTGAGTTAGGCTCTTCATTCGAATCACCGATTGTCTTCAACGAATCAATTTCCTTGTCCATAGACCTCTTCCAAGCTTCTGGGTTGAGCGCATTAGCCTTCATGTCTTCTTCTATTTTCCTGCTCTCGTGATACTCCCTTGCTTCGGCCGTCATCGTCCACTTAGCCTGTATTCCTAGCTCGTCAATGCACTTCCGAATGTCGGCAAGCTCAATTCTAAAAAACTCCTTACGCGCGTTAACCTTGTTGATCTGTGACATCACAAATTTTTTGTGCAGCGACTTCTCGAGGGCCGGTGCATCATCAGCTCTAAACATTGCATGAACATCAAAATCAAAAGGGACACTCGCATCCCCTAACTCATCGATTCGATCCTGCGGTTGGTATCTTCTTGTCATTCCAATTTTATAGACGTTTTCTCCAAACGAACCAATATTAGAGATCACATACACATAGCCTGACTTTGTGACTTGGGCCATTGAGATTGCCCTTTGTTTTTCAACCTCTTGAGCCTGAATTTGCGCTTGCAATTCCGCTACCTTCGCCTCAAGTTCGGTCCGCTTTGCTGTGTTTGCGGTCTCTATCTCTTTTCGAGCCTTTTCTAGGGCTTTATTGAGCATCGCTTCTTCCTTTTCCGCGTCACGAATGGCTCGCTCATACTCCTTCTTTGCTTTTTCCTCTTCCCTTATCTGCTCGCGTAAAGCCCTTTGCTCTTCGCGATCCTTATCTTTTAATGCCTGGACCAGACTTGCTAGCCTCAATTCCTCCAGCCTTAACTCAAGGTACTCCTTGTTAATCGCAGCATCTCTGAATGCCTTCCCGTTAAAATTAACTGTTTGAAAGGCATCATTAATTTTTTGCGCCAGAGTTCCATAGTTCTCGGCCCTAACGTCTGACAAGACAGAATCCACCTTTCCATTAAACGCATCCAAAATGAAATTGATCGCAGTCCTCCGCCTGACTTCCTCAGCATAATTACAGGTTGCTGCCGCTTCATTCTTAATTGCTTGTTTAACTTTAACTCTTATCTTTTTTAGATCGTCTCCGGCCTGAGTATGCCCATACTCGTCCGCTAAACCGTCAATTAGTGTCGAGGCAGGGATTAGATATCGATCCCCATATCCCTCAATAATATTCTTCATGGCCTTTGCCGTCTCAGAGTATAGCTTCGCATTCTTTTTTGCCTCAATAGCATTTCCGGCTATCTCCTCGGCTTTCTGTTCGGCCTCCTGTATGACTCGTTTTGCGGACTTGGTAGCCTCAATGAGGGTCTCCTCAGCAATTTTCTCTTTGGCCTTAGCTGACTCCTTTATTTTTTCGGCATCGGATTTGGCCGTAGCTCGAAGGTTTTTGGATTCAGCCTCAGCGGAAGCCCTCATTTGGCTAACTTCATTTTCAACGTCGATTATTTTCTCGTACTTCCTTAACCTTTCAAGCTCCTCTAAGGCAGCCCCTAGCCTCTTTCTCAGCGTTCCGGCCTCACTCATTTGAACAAGGACTAAAATTAGAAGTGTTACTGCTAACAGAATCCAAAAGGTCATCATGTCTCCAAGTTTCTAATTCTTTTTCTTTAAGGCTCTAAGTAAGTCGGCTCTCGCCATGCCCAGGGAAAGGAGTGAGAATGGGTTCGTCTTATTTTGGATATAAGCATTCGAATCCAATCTATCTATCCTTATTTGTATTTCTAGGTCCGACAAACATCGCCGAAACTGAAGCAGTTAAAACTCCGAATGTTCCTACTCCAATCGTCATTAATATCGCTCCTATGATTCGTCCCTCAGTCGTTACTGGGTACCTGTCCCCATATCCAACCGTTGTAACTGTTGAATAAGCCCACCATAAGGCATCTCCAGCAGTCTTTATGTTTGAATCTGGGGCGTCTTCGAATTGTAGAACTCCCATTGCTCCTAGGAAGACAGAGAAAATAGCAATAAACCCAGCACTTCCGAGCGCACTGCCGATTCGGGATTGATCGGCAAGCTTTCTGAATTTAAAAACTGTTTTTGCGGCACGAAATACCCTAATTATCCGAAATACCCTCAAAAGTCGCCCTAATCTAGCGTAATCCAATGATGGGATACTGGCAGCAACATCGATCCAGTTCCCTTTTAAAAACCCCCAACGATCTCTTGCCCGGGCGAACCCAACTAAAAACTCTGTCAGAAAAAAAATACAGACCAAGAAATCCAGGGCCTGAATGACAGATATGATCTCATTGCTCAGTTGCACAAAGGTCGAAACCGCAAGAATTATAATTGCCAACAGGGACACAATCAGACTCAATATGCTCCATAAGCTAATTTGTGTGGTCTCATTTAATTGCGTTTTCTCACTCATGCCATTCCCCAGTCTAAGGTAAACTTACCTGCGGGCAATACACCCGTTTATAAGTAAAAATTTTACGGGAAATAACCGTAATCCTTAATTATTCTCTTCCCTCCATATTAGGGTGTAAAGGCAAGGTTATCAATAAGCACATAACGCTGCAATCTGTCTTGCGAAAGCGTAGCCTTCGTCCAAACTTATACACCGGAATCTGATCTCGATAGACCATGATCCTCAGTGCATTTTCTGTTAGCCCGAGTACGCTTGCTGCTTCCTTTGCTGATAAGAAGTTTAAGTTTTCAAAGATCAATGGGATGGGTGCCTCATCTATTCAATCCCAATCATCTAAGAATTGGATTTCATTTTTGTTTTCTGGTTTCGGTATTTTAATTTCGTCATCTAAACCTTCAGCCGCCGAAGGCTGAAGTCTTTCAGATAAATTTCTTCGTTTCGGCAGTGGTACTTGCTTAAAAAGCTCTATCCATTTCGAGAGTCCGACATGTTTAAAGTCTGAGTTGAACAGAACTGGCGACTCTTTTTTAAGGATGGCATCCCGGTCCATAAACATTAAAAACAGATTTCCGTAATGTCCGACTCTAAGTGAAGCTATGATTTTTTTTGAACGATACATGAGTTCAATAGCTCGGACGATTTCATCATCGGCGCAAACATAAATTAATCCGTCGACCACCGTGCGGTTTGCGTAGAAATCTAATTTTTTTTTTAACCGCTCTTTGCTTTTTAGCGTTCTTTCAATCTTAATTGCAAGAATGCTACTGTGACCACATAGACCTGGTTCTATAACCGCGACAATGTCGGGCTTCGCTCCCGTGGGGTCATCGAGTGCGCCAAGTAGGTATTCGTTCACCTCTGGGTGATGTTTGAATTCATGCTCTCGAATGATTTTCGAGTCGGGAAGAAATGTTTTAAGCTTACGTGTAAAAACTGCGCATTCTTCCCAATGAAGTAGTTCTGCTGTTCTTGGATGATTGCGGTTCCACACATCTGCGTTTATTTCAGTAATCTTAGAAACTTGAATTTGAGCTTGTCGGTTGTGCGCGATCTGATAGTAAATTGCGGCGTTTCCAAACAACCCATGATTTCGTCGCGTTACTAGCCCACTACGAAAAAGTCGCGCAAGTGAATCTCTGAGTCGCCTAGGACTTGGAGAAGGCTCAAGCATTTGAATCAGTCCGCGAACGGACAACGGGTCGTGATGAGCGAGTAACGTTAGAATTTGCTTTCTTCGATCGTACGGTAATGGCTTCATATTTTTGTTTCGATGATCTATACAGCAGATTGTGTACCAGATTCATGGAAACAGGTGACGCGGGACTTTTGTGTTTGTTTTCAAAAGAGAAAACAGAAATTTAGTAAAACTATCCGAGACTCATTGAGAGGTGCAAAATTTCTACTTTTCTAGAAAAAACGAAAAAATTTTCTACAAAAGGAGAAAATTGATCGCGCAGTGCCTTCGTATAAGTCGCAAGATAGAAATTCCGTTAAATACAATCAGTTTAAAATATAAAATTGTCTAAATTGATGATGCGGAGGTCTATCTAGAATGGTAGGAATGCCCTGCATGCGCCGCCTGTTCGTTATCGCGAAGGGAAATAGTGTGTGGGTTTAGATTTAAACATTAGGTTTAGGAGCAACTTTATAAGCAAACATTATGAGTTAAATAAGAGTTAAATAGTTGCCAAAATCAGTCAATAAGTATAATGTAGCTCCAAATCAATATGCAAAGAGCATCTCGTTTTTTTATTCTTTTGGCTCTTGGAATCTCTTTATTCCAATCCCCCTCTTTCGGGAAACAGGATTTCAATCGGCCATCGCCTGAACTTGGCGCAAGAGTTCGAGCACTTCAGGAAGAGAT
>JAIXVT010000093.1 GCA_027482725.1 Pseudomonadota bacterium
AATAAAAGCTCCTGACATATTTGGCGAACCATCCGGATTAAGCTTGTAGAGAAGGTTCCCCTCGGGACTGTACAAAGGAACCCCACCTATCACGACAATTTTTGAAGGATCAAAACTCGCACCCGGATCAGTCCCGCCACCCTCGCAATCAAAGCAGAAATCGTTTTCGGGGATCGGGAGTTTTCCGCAACCTCTTTTCAAATACATTAAGCCGACAGGGTCACTCAAGCATCCGCTGATTTTTTGTCTCAGACGAAAAGCGTCTGCCTGATTACGAACTCGCGATAAGGCCTGCAAGAAGTCCATACTGCAATCACAAGTTTCATCTTTAAAGCCACCTTTAGGGTCTAAGACCGTATATTTTATGGTGGAAGGTTCTTTCAATTGAGAAGGATCCATTACCGCTGCGATTCGTCTAAATAACGGGCCAAAATCTCTTTCTCCACTGTTGCATTTTGGCTCAGAGATATTGTAGGTTTTAAGTATTTCTTTTATATCTTCCGGAATATCCCTCGAGTTGCCCTGAGCACCTTGAACCACGACTCCTGACCCGGAAATGATATTACTAGTTTTCAAGGCATCATATACGGGTTTATAAAAAACGCTATCATTCGCCGATATTACAATGGTGGTCTTTTTAACATCCTCACTCTTAACTGTTGTTTTTATTTCGTCCGGGCGGAAGCCAGCTTCATTTGATGAACATTTACCATTTTTACATTTGCACTCATCTTCTCTAGATACACTATTAGCATCGATCTTATACAAATCCGTACACTGCTGTGCGCTTAGTTTTACTGAACTCTGATCGCTAAAGCTGCCGTATTTGGACAAAAATCCGTACACCAGCATTGCTCTTTGATCCGAAGTCTCAGCTTCTGGAAATAAACAATTTGCTCTGCAATCAATAAAATCTACAAGAAATTTCTTATAATCATCTGCTCTATTTGGATCAATTTGTAAAGTCACGCCGTTAGACGAAACACTTACACCCGTAGGGGTTTCGGTACATGACCAAGCGATAACTCCGTTGTCCTTTTTGGTAAACTTATCTTTATATTTCTCCAAGGCATCTGCGTCTTGATTTGCCTTATCCGGAGTTAATCCCTCGTCAAGCCCATTACATACGCTGAAAAGATAATCGACAGTTTCATCTAGGGCCACGGGATCTGGGCCTTTAACTTTATAAACATATTTTTTTTGCGTGCGTGGGTTATATACAATTTTTCTCCCCCCACCGCCAGGGCTGGGCACGAACACACGTTCGTTGCCGTCTTCGTCGACCTCTTTCGTTTTTTGGGAAGGGCGAGGACCTATGTATCCCTTAGATCTCCCCCTATTAAACCGGTCATCTTTATTGAATAGCCAACGAATTACCCACGACCGCTTTGGCCGAATTACCCCCGTTGAATCAACACATGTACTTGATTTATCAAGGTCCGCGTAAGTCGCAGTGTCACAAGCGGGAGGAAGTTTGATTTCTTCTTGATTTTGCCCCCGCGCAGGTTCAGGAACAGGCACACCCAAGGCAACTAAAATAAAGGTTTGAGCGATGAACGCTTGAGAAAAAACAAATCCAAATTTAAGAGACCTCATAGTTTAGCTCCACTCCTTGAGCACTGTCTGATCAGAATACAGTGCAACGAAGATCCTCTCCGTTGCGAGGCACCTTCTTAAAGGATATCGGCAGATTTGAGCAAGAATCAAAATTTTTTCTGCGGTCAGCACTTTGGCGCAGATCCAATGGTGCCGATCGCCCATTCCAACCGGCCAAAAACCAAGCGTTTATCTTGCAAAAGCGGGTGGCCGCGCGGACATGCTCCCCGACGGCGGTTCAGCAGTTCAGCGGCGACGAGTTACCTGCGAGGCGGAATAGTGGCAGGCAAGAGGATCCCCAATTCGGTGGATCCTTGCCATCAGATACCGCTTATAACTCTAGGTTAATCCCGGCGCTCCGAGGAGCGGCTGCGTTAAGTCATCTCGGGTTGTTCGGCGGGGTAGCGGGAAGTGGAACATTTGGAACTTGTCTGGGATACGATCAGAGTCTTTTGGCGTGAAGTCAGTTTTGGGGCTTCCTGGTGCCGAAAACTGGCCCCAAACAGTTCTGGTGAATCCACATAAGTTATGGAAACCATAAAGCAATTCTAATACTTCCCAGCCCGCTCTACCCGTTCCGATCTAACCGATTGATTTCGCAACCATTACCACCTTTCCACCAGAACTATCCGGGGCCGGTTTAAGTGGGGGAACACAGGCCATCAGGTGCTTCCCTGACCCATTCCCGACCCCGACGCCGATCCTGTTGCAGACCCGCTAGCGGACCCAGACCCCGAACCTGATGCAGAACCACTGGCACTACCAGCCCCGCCGCCCCCACCCCCACTGGCACTGGCTGAACCGGATCCCCCAGAAGCCGACGCAGACCCACTGCCGGATGCCGAACCTGAACCACTCGCCGATCCGGTGCCCTGACCCGAGCCAGAGCCGGAAACGACGATGGGCCCATTCAACCGGATTTCGGCGCGTTGGGCAGGAGTGGATAAGCTTGGTCCGCCGG
>JAIXVT010000210.1 GCA_027482725.1 Pseudomonadota bacterium
CAAGGCCCTAAGCGCGGCTCTTGTTCCTGCGGTGAAGGCCTACATTCAAGCCAAACGAAACCAAAATTATTTAATGATGATTGGCGTGATTGCCGGGTTTGCCTTTACCAAGAAGGTGATCGAAAAAGCCAATTCACCCGATTTAAGATCCTGGGGTTTTTTACCGGAGTGGGTTATCATTGGGAACAAAAAAATAAGTTCGCAATCGGTATTGGTCGGAACTTTATCGGGACCCCAAGGAGATCGGATGTTTCAAATTTCTGTTGGGGAGCGATCGCAACTTCCTCTGTTTCGTCTGCATCAGCCTGTTATTCCCTACGGGGATTTGCAGCTAAAAGCGACAAACAAGCCATTACCTTGAGTTCAATCATCCCCAAGTGAGGAGTCCTAAATGTCGACATTTAAACCTGTAATTCTTAACCAACTAAAAGCGCGTGAAGTGATGGATTCTCGTGGATTTCCTACCGTCGAAGTCGAAGCACGGTCAGGTCAATTTTGGGCATCCGCAATCGTTCCGTCTGGAGCGTCCACGGGAGAAGGTGAGGCATTGGAGTTGCGTGATGGTGATGCCCAGCGGTACTTGGGAAAGGGCGTGCTCACCGCAGTGAACAATGTGAACACCACGATCGCTTCGGCAGTGCTAGGGAGATCGTTCGAGACGATCAGGGGATTTGACCAGTTTTTGATTGAACTCGATGCGACGGAAAATAAATCCAAGCTAGGAGCAAACGCAATACTTGCAGTGAGTATGGCATTCTGCCGGGTTTACGCTCAGGCTCAAGGGTTGGAGTTAAGTCAATTGGTGGCAAAAGAATGGGGAGCATCGGGAACCCTATTGCCTGTACCCTTGATGAACGTTGTTAATGGCGGGAAACATGCCGATAACGGCCTCGCGATTCAGGAGTTTATGATTGTGCCCCATGGTTTTGAGCGGTTCTCTGACGCGTTTCGGGCCGGAGTAGAAACATTTCATCATTTAAAAAAACTGCTTCACAAAAAAGGACTATCCACTTCGGTTGGTGATGAAGGTGGTTTTGCGCCCCTGATTCAGGAACATGAAAAAGTGATCGACACTCTGCTTGAGGCGATTCAGCTTGCCGGCTATAAGCCAAAAACACAGATATCCCTAGCCTTGGATTGTGCATCAAGCGAATATGCACAAAAAACCGACAAGGGAATTATCTATCATTTTGAGGGGCAGGAGTTGACATCGGATCAGATGGTCGAAAAGCTAGCGCTTTGGGCGTCTCGGTACCCGATCGTGTCCATCGAAGATGGTCTTGCGGAATGGGACTGGGACGGGTGGTCAAAGCTTACCCAAAAGCTTGGAAAATCCGTACAACTTGTTGGGGATGATCTTTTTGTCACCAACCCGAAAACGTTAAAAAAAGGAATTGATCAGGGTGTGGGGAACTCTATTTTGATCAAACTCAATCAAATCGGAACCGTAAGCGAGACCTGTTCGGCGATGAAGATGGCTCGCGAGGCTCGATATACAACCGTGGTGTCTCATCGCAGCGGAGAGAGTGAAGACTCATTTATTGCGGATTTGGCGGTAGGAAGTGATGCGGGTCAAATCAAGACGGGATCCGCTTCGCGGACCGATCGTATGGCTAAATACAATCAACTCCTGAGGCTGGAAGAGCGCCTCGGGGCATCCGCAAAATTCCTTGGAAATTCGGCATTTAAGTCGATAAACTAAACAGGTGACAGGTTTTCACGGAAGAAATCCAGCAACTTTTTCAGATCGATCTAAATTCCACAAATTTTGGATTGTTTTTTTTGCAGGCTGGATAGTAATCCTATCCGGCCTGATTCCTTTTGGGTCGGGTGGTGCTGGGTTCAGGCAATGGTTTCTTTTGAACGCGATGTTAGACGATCGTAAAGCTGAAATTATTAAAATAGAGTCTAGAATCAGTGAACAACAGCGTTTGATTCAAACGCTTCAGACCAAAGATTTTGCTCAGGAACAAGAGGTCCGTCGTACCCTAGGGTACGTCCAGGACACGGAAATCATTTTTGAATTCCAAGGGAGGGAATGAAGAGATGCAATCTGGGAAAGTGTTGTGGTTTAACCCATCAAAGGGATTTGGCGTGATTTTAACCGAATCGGGGGAGTCTTTGTTTGTTCATTACTCTTCGATAAAAGGTGAGGGTTATAAGTCCTTGAATGCAGGTCAAGAAGTGGAGTTTGACCTTTATGAAGAAGATCAACGGCGCTTAGCAAAAAACGTTTCTCCGATGAACGTATAAAACCCCGTCGTCCTTCCTGGACGTCCGGGGTTGATGAGGAGGATCAAATTTTTTGAAATCTTACCAGGCGGATACCGTAGCTTGACCACCGGAGAACATTCTGACAACGACTGGGCCAAGGTTGGTGTTCATTTGGATTACAGCGCCTTGAATAACGCCGTTACCTGCCGTGCCGGGAACCCAATTTCCGCGCATGGCAATTCCGTTTACACAGGCTTGGCCATTTGCTCCAAATTGCCCTTGTTGGGGAAATTGGTTAAAGTTTTGAAACTGATTCTGTCCTTGCCATTGTCCCCGCGCAGCAGCGATTCCCGCGATCTGGGACGCAATTACTGGAGAAATGATGACAGATCCTGCAAGGGGGGCAGAGCCTCCTCCTTGGTTAAACGTGCCTGAAATCTGGGTATAGGGAGTAGACACGCTCAACATGCTGTTATCCATTGTTCGCAATGTTGCTAAAGTCCCCTGCGCTCCGTTAGGCCCGATGACGCCAGCGTTCGGAACCATTCCACCAGAACCGACAGGAACGCCTTGTCCCGTGGAACCCACGGTGAAGCCCCAATTGCTCACTTGAGTGTCGTTCGTTTGAAACGCAATCGCTCCCCCTTGAAAAATAGGAACGCAACCCCCAGGTTGAACATTCATCCCTTGGTTAAACATGCCTTGATTCAGCATTCCCAATGAATTGGGGTTTTGGTTATTTAAGTTCCCACAAGCGCTCACTCCTAAAGTGATAACGACCATGGCGACTAATTTAAATCCTTTGTTAGTCATGATCTGATTCTCCTCAATTCTTTAACAAGCAACTGGGATGCCAAAGTTTTGAATATTTATTAAACATCAAAAATTTAAAAAAGTAAAGCAATAACAAGAGTTTACTCGCGAGGTAAAGTTGGATTTATTAAACTTATTAAGTTTAGGGCTGTCCAAGTTTTAAACAGGTGTCACGAACCCTTGTTGAAATCGTGGTCAGCCCGCGTTCTGGGGGCTTTGCCGGACACTTGTTGTTCCTTGCTGAAGACGCGGTCTAGCGACTCCGTGACGGTGTGGAGATCATTCCGAACGGAAAGACCTTTTTGAGCCAGAATCTTCGGATTAAAAATTTTCGAAGCGTACTTTTGCCCCGAATCGCAAAGGATCGTCACTATGCGTTTTCCGGGTCCTAATCGCTTGGCTGCAAGGTAGGCTCCGCAAAGGTTTGCCCCAGTGGAAGTCGCAATAAACAGACCTTCATGCTTAATCATCGCGTTCACCATGTCCAAGATGGTCTGGTCATCAACATGATAGCCGAAATCCACTTGGGCCGGGCGCACGTTTTCACAAACTCGTCCTTGTCCAATGCCTTCGACGATTGTTTCTCCAGATTCAAATTCAACTTTTCCATGAACAAAATGGGAATACATTGCAGAGTTTTTTTCAATATCAACGACACCGATTTGAACACCGGGATTTTTACTTTTTAGATAAGTTGAAATCCCCGAAAGCGTTCCTCCGGTGCCCATTGCGCAAATGAAAGCATCAATGCCTCCTTGAGTTTGGCTCCAAATTTCAGGGCCGGTGGTCTTAAAATGAGCCTCAGTGTTCGCAATATTGTCGAATTGATTGGCATAAAATCCGCCTTCTTCTTCGGCGATTCGTTTGGCGATATTTTGATAGTTCTCGGGGCTTGGCCACGGTTCAGAAGGAACAAAAAGAACCTCCGCACCCATGCCCCGGATAACATCTACTTTTTCGGGTGCTTGGGTGTTGGGAATGATTATTTTCGTGCGATATCCTTTGATGTTTCCGATCAGTGCGAGCCCGATGCCGGTGTTGCCCGTCGTTCCTTCAACAATTAATCCGCCAGGTTTGAGGAGTCCCTTTTTCTCGGCATCTTCGATTATGCCTAAAGCGGCCCGATCTTTAATGGACCCGCCGGGGTTCATAAATTCAGCTTTGCCATAAATTTCACACCCGGTGAGATCGGACAGAGACTTGATGTAAAAGAGCGGGGTGTTTCCAATGAGGTCGATAAAGTTTTTTTTCATGAATCATCCTTAGCTAACGATTTCGCTCTAGCTTCTTGTTGCTAAAAACAGTGAGATCCCGGCGGCGATAAAAAATACACCTCGTAGAAGTCGATATAAACCAGGGCCAAAAGATTTCTGAATGAGTTCAAGCACAATCCAAAAAGAAAAGAGAACCAGTGCCGTGATGGCAAATCCATTTAAAAAAGTCAC
>JAIXVT010000187.1 GCA_027482725.1 Pseudomonadota bacterium
AATTTGAAACAATTCAGGGCAGTTGCGACCCGTTACGACAAGCTTGCCCGTAACTTCATGGGCATGTTGACCATGGCTTCCATCATGATTTGGGCGCGACTTTGAAAACAGGCCCTAATAAATCGGAAATTTTTCACGTTGGTGCTCGCCACGGTACTCGGCCCGCATCGGTATGGGCTCGTAAGGTTGCGACCAACCTATAGGCGCAAAAATAAACCATGCCCACCCAAGTAAAGCGCATGTTGTCTTTAGTGACCGATATCCCAAGAGCATCCCCGTAGAAGATTAAACAAATAGATTAAAGTTGGCAATCCTCAAGGCTTCATCCGCCAATTCCATTGATTGTGCGTGCAGGTAAACATAATTTAAAAAGAATCAGATTTTTTGCAACTTTTAGCACCCAAGCGGCCAAGACCCAATATGGAGAACTTGTATGGACTGGGACAGTGTCGTTGAGGATTTAGGGCCTCGGTTATACAGGTATTTTTGCGCTCGTTTTACTCATGAGCAAGCCGATGACCTTACTCAAGAAACGCTGATTCGGTTGGTGAGAAAAGTTGACACCCATGCTTTCGATCCCAGCAAAGGGAATTTGAGTATGTTGGGTTTTGGGATTGCCCATTTTGTGGCTTTAGAGTCGAAGCCCCCGCCACCGCATGAAGACATTGAGGACTGGCATAACTTACCTCAAGATGATTCGGATCTAGTGCAATCTCTCATAGCGCGGGAAGCGGCGGTACAGGTGCGCAATCACTTCCAAAAATTATCCCCTATCGAGCAACAGGTCCTGTCGTTGCTGATCGACAAAGAGCTTGGCCTAGGTGAAGTTGCTCGGATTATGGGGATCCCTGAAGGCACTGTAAAAAGCCATAGTTTCCGGGCAAAACAGAAGCTGATTTTACTTACAAAGAAGGAGAATTTGTCATGAGCGACCAAGATCTTGAGATTTTTTTATCAGAATATCGCAATCAAAACCCTACGGAACTTCAGCTCCAAAAGTGGAAGCGTACTGTTCGTAATGAACTGAAGCCTGCAAAAGCATCGCGACCACGACTATGGCTCCACTGGGTAGCGGCATCTATTATCGGATTTGTTGTAGGGAGTTTTATTTTTAAATCCTCATATCAGACGCAGGATTTAGAAAATTTATCCGACAGTGCAACTGTTGAGTATGTTTTCACCAAGACCTATTGAAGGCGAATATTTAAAGGAGAATTAAAATGTTACCGTCACTTGTTTTGATGTTTAGTATTTTTACCATTCAACAAACCTATGCCCAGTCGGTTCATCATGATATGGGTCGGTCCAATGCTCGGTCCAATGCTCAGAGCCAATCACTTTCACCAAAAGACTTGCGGAGTCGCTTTGAGCTCGTCGGAAAAATTTACATCACGGATTCCGAGGGTCGGCTTTTATCTCAGGGGCAAGAAGAGCGAAAATGGAGGTTCGGTCCGACAGGGGATTTGGTCAGCAATTGGTCGTATCAAGAGCCAAATACCAAAGGCCTTGCGATTAGGCACACCTGGACCGTTTCTAACGAAGGTGTCATTAAAGCATATCTTCAGCAGTTCGAATCGATGAAGCATAGCGATAAAAAGCAAGATATTCCGTTTGGTAAATTGATTCGTGAAGAAAAAATTGAGGTCAAGGATTTTGCTCCGATCACTTGGGTCATCCCATCAGACTCAAAACAACAATGGGTCGTAAGGTTTTCTCCAGAATTATCGGATCCGGTTGAATCTCTTAAAGTAGGGGAGTTGCCGATCACGCTAAGCAATCTCGTGGTATTTGATAACAGGGGGCGCTTGTGGGCGCAGGGTGAGAATCTAGAAGGCCGATATCTCGCGATGAAGACGCATCAAGGACAGTTTGCAGTAAGCTATGCCCCCTTCAAAGGGGCAAGTGAAATGGGAACTGTTCAGGGTAACGTGATGTCCCTCCAAGTCGCAAACGACCTAAAAATCACGGTAAAAAGTGATCGCCCGATTCTGACCACAACTTACCCTGTAAAGGTCTATGGAAAAGTGGATTTGAGTAAAAGATCAGACAGGCTTAACTCTGTCCGTGCATCGGCGTCTTGGACGGAAAAAAGTTTTTTAGCCCAGATAGAGTAACCCCTCAGTCCCCCAAGTTAAAAATAAGTCTTTGCTAGGTTGACCTAGCAAAAATACTAGATTAACCTAGTAAGGTGGAAATTGAGCGGGAGTTTGTTCAAGCAATTCATCGGAGGCAAAAACGTGCGCTACCGTTGATCGAGGTCGTGATTGGACCACGTCAGGTGGGGAAGACTACGGGTATCCGGCAGTTCCTCAATCAAATCCAGGGGGAGCATTATTATGTGTCCGCCGATGGAGACATTTTAAAGCCCCCATCTTGGATTACAGATCAATGGATTGCCGCTCAGCAAAAATCCCCAAGGTCCCTTCTTGTGATTGACGAAGTTCAAAAAGTCGAAAATTGGGCCGAGACGATTAAGAAGCTTTGGGATTCACAACAAGGACGCAAAGATCGTTTGCGGCTCATTCTTTTGGGCTCTAGTTCTTTGCAGTTGCAACAGGGTTTAAGCGAAAGCCTCGCTGGACGATTCTTTCTGCACAAGGTTTTTCATTGGACATATGAAGAAAGTCGGAACGCCTACGGTCTTGATCTCGATCAATTTTTGCGATTTGGCGGTTACCCGGGAAGCTACTCGATGATTTCTCGCAAGGTAGACTGGCTTAGTTATATGAGGCACTCGATCGTTGATGCTGTTGTGGGGAAAGATATTCTGTCTCTTGCTCGGGTGAAATCCCCCTCGTTGTTTAAGCAGTGCTTTGAGTTGGCATGCAGCTATGGTGCTCAAGAAATCAGTTACACCAAATTATTGGGGCAACTTCAAGATAGGGGGAATACCGAGCTCGTTAAGCATTATCTTGAACTTTTTGAGCACGCGTTTTTGATTAAGCAACTTTTTAAATTCTCCCTTAAGAAAACCTTAGTAAAAAGCTCATCCCCCAAA
>JAIXVT010000290.1 GCA_027482725.1 Pseudomonadota bacterium
CTAGAATCATGCAATGATCGCCACCGATGCCGCAACCCTGATGAGCCCTGCGCGAAAAAATCTTTTACTTCTCACGTTAATGCTCATTCTCTTTACCCACTTTATGGATTTCATGATCCTGATGCCCTTGGGCCCAGGACTCATGCGGCGGTTTAACATCACCACCACTCAGTTCTCTTGGTTAGTGTCTATTTATTCGATATCTGCCGGGATTTTGGGATTTATCGGAACATTTTTGTTTGATCGCATTCACCGACGCGCGGCAGTGGTTTGGACCTACGTGGGTTTTTTAATCGGGACAGCGGTATGCGGATTAGCAGAAAACTTTTGGATTCTGCTTTTGGCGCGAGCCATAGCCGGAGCATTTGGTGGATTACTGGGGGGACTCAGCTTTGCACTCATCGGGGATGTGTTCGAACCCCATGAACGCGGCCAAGCTACGGGAAAACTCATGGTCGCATTTTCTCTCAGCGCAATTTTTGGTGTCCCAACAGGACTATGGCTGTCCACCACCTACAATTGGCACACACCATTTTTTTCAATCTGTACCTTGGGTCTGGGATTAGTGTTTATGGCGCAAGTTTTGGTTCCACCTATTCTTCCGCAAGAAAAAAAATCTATGGCGACAGAATCCTCGCCCAAGGTTCACCACTGGTGGGATGCGCTGACCAGCAACATGTCCGACCCCAACGCAAGAACAGCGATCAGCGCCACGTTTTTCATGATGCTGTCCTCATTCGTCGTTGTCCCCTTTATTTCTCCGTTTTTAGTCGCGAACACAGGTTACCCAGAAGACAAACTGCCGCTCATCTACTTGCTCGGCGGATTGGTTACGGTAATCGGGGGACCCTTGGTTGGACGACTCTCCGATCAATATAGCCCCAGGTTCACGTTCACCATCACGGGGCTTCTTTATCTGATCCCGGCACTGATCATCACACGATTGGGTACAAACCCTTTGGTCTGGACACTGGTGATCACCTCGTCCTACTTTTTAACCTCAAACCTCCGAATGGTCCCCATGATGACCATGGTCACGTCCAGTGTTCCCGGTCACCGACGAGGAGGATTTCTCAGCTTAAATTCGTGCATTCAACAAATCGGATCTGGCTTTGCATCCTTTTTGGGGGGATGGGTTGTCACGTCTCAGGGACCAAGTTCACCCTTCGTGGGGTTTGAAAATACAGCATATTTGTCTATTGTTTTTGGATTAGGTGCCTACTATTTTGGACGACGAATAAAAACAGTGGCTTAGACTTGCGTCCCCACGAAAGGTAAATCATGAGTGCTATTCACTATCCCCATAGCAAAACTCTTTTACGGCAACTTTCTCGTGAATTGCCCCAAATCACGCACGGTAAAGGGATTTATCTTTTTGATGATTCGGGTAAATCTTACCTCGATGCGTCGGGTGGTGCACTGGTCACGACACTTGGACACGGACTGGAAACGCTTATTGACTCCATCACCCATCAAATGAAGCGAGTGTCGTATGTCAACGGTACACAGTTCACCACGCCTATTACGGAAATGGCGAGTCAGAAACTGTCTGCACGCGCCCAAGCGATTGGACTTGATCAAGTGGCGTATTTGTCTTCGGGATCAGAGGCGGTAGAAGCCGCACTCAAATTTGCGCGTCAGCTCTGGGTAGACCGAGGATTTCCGGCAAAACATAAAGTGATTTCAAGAACGCCGGGTTACCACGGCAACACCCTCTATGCGCTTTCGGCATCGGGGCGCCCTCATTACAAAACCCTTTACGGTCCCATGTTGGCCACCAATATTTTGAACGTAAAAACACCTTACGGCTACCGTTGTCCCGTCGATTACGAAACTCAAGGTGCAGAGTTTTACGCCCAAGAACTGGAGCGCGTCGTTTTGGAAAACAATCCGGATACGATTGCGTCTTTCATTTTCGAACCCGTAAGCGGATCGTCGACGGGAGGATGGTCTCCCCCCCGGACCTATTTTGATCGAGTCACTGAAATCTGCAAAAAATACGGTATTTTGATGATTGCGGACGAAGTCCTGTGTGGCTCTGGTCGCACCGGTAAGTTTTTCGCTTCCGAACACTTCGGACTGAAACCAGATATTGCCGTTTTAGGAAAAGGTCTCAATGCCGGAATTCTCCCCGTATCGGCGTTCATCGTAAAATCCAGCGCTGTCGATACGATTAAAAACGCCTCCGGTAATCTACAACACGCGCAAACGTATATGCACGCACCCATGATGACGGCAACAGTGAACGCCGTGCTGGATTATTTGACCGAACACCACGTGCTGGAAAATTCAGTCGCTGTGGGAAATGTTTGGCGCAACCAACTCAAGGAGCGACTGTCCCGCCATCCCCATGTAGGATGCGTAACCGGAATCGGACACCTTTGTGGTGTAGAATTTGTTCAAAATAAAGTCACACGGGAACCTTTCCCGATTGCAAAAAAAACGGCATTAAAATTTGCGGAATTCGCTTTGAAAAAAGGCTTAATTCTGTGGCCCAACTACGGACAAGCCGACGGCACCAACGGAGATCTGGTCATCATGGGACCGAGTTTGCTCATGACTCCGACCGAGGCCCAAGCCTGCGTGCAACTCCTTGACGAATGTTTACAAGATTTTTTTAACTCCTAAACTCCCCAGAATAAAGAGATCTCAATATGACTTTTAAAATCACTTACTCAGCCCTAAACGCCAACATGGATACGATTCATGCCCAGATGGACGCTGCCATTTCACGGTACCAATCCCGTCTAGGGGAGAGGTTTTACGGTTACGCGGGATCAAAAAAGATTGAAAGCCAAAATGTCTTAACAAAAAAAAATCCCGCAAACTTTAATCAAATTTTGTCGCAATTTGCGGTCACTCCGATCACGGCTCTTGATAATGTCTATTCCCTAGCCAAAAAGGCGCAAAAATCTTGGGCCGCAACACCTTGGGAAAAGCGCGTTGAAATCGTTAGAAAAACCGCAGAAATCATGCGCAAATACCGAATGGATGTCGCTACCACCATGATTTTTGAAGTCGGAAAAAATCGCATGGAGAGCTTGGGCGACGCCGAAGAAGCGGCAGACCTATTGGACTACTACGCGCAACAGATGATCGATGCTCAGGGTTTTATCCGTCCCTTGGGAAAACTCTCTCCGAACGAAAAAACGTTGGATACGCTCAGACCCTACGGAGTGTTCAGCGTCATTGCCCCATTCAACTTCCCGATGGCACTGGGAGCGGGAATGGCCTCCGCTGCGATTTTAGGCGGGAATAGCGTCGTATTTAAACCTTCGGACGATGCCCCCGGCTGTGCGGAATGGATCTACAGATCTTTTCAAGAGGCAGGGCTGCCCGAAGGCGTGCTGAACATTGTTTACGGCGACGGGCCCGCTTTAGGCGAAGCCATGGTCAAGCACGGATGGAGTGACGGAGTGGCGTTTACAGGGTCCCGTGCGGTGGGTCTGTCCATTTTGAGAACGCTGAGCCAATGTCCGTTTATGAAACCCGTTTTGGCCGAACTTGGCGGAAAAAACCCAGCATTTATCACACCCAGCGCCGACCTGGATAAAGCGGCGATGGGTTGCTTTAAAAGTGCGTTCGGACTGACGGGACAAAAGTGCTCCGCGCTTTCAAAAATATATGTACACCCTTCGGTAAAAAAAGCTTTCCTTGAAAAGCTTATCTCCCATGCAAGCGCCATGACCATAGGGGATCCAGCGGATCAAAAAACTTTTATGGGTCCGATCATCAATCAAAACGCCCATGCACGCTTTATGAATGCGGTGTCTTTTTCTAAGTCCGACGGTGAAATTTTATTTGGAGGGAGAGACCTGCGGACACAAACGACCTATTCCAACGGTTGGTTCATCGAACCCGCGATTGTGGAAGTAAAGTCCGAAGTGCGGGCGTCCAGCCGTTGGTTGCGAGACGAATATTTTGCACCTTTTGTTGCCATTACGGATTTCACAGACTTAAGCGAAGCGATTGCTCACGCCAACACGGCCGACTACGGACTAACCGCCGGAATTTTTTCAGAGGAACCGGCCGAGATCGAACACTTTATGAATTCCATTGAAGCTGGAATTTTATACGCCAACCGTGCAACGGGAGCCACCACCGGCGCATGGCCGGGAGTGCAAAGTTTTTGCGGATGGAAAGGGTCGGGACTCACCGGCAAAGGGGGATGCGGCCCTTATTATGTGGCGCAATTTATGCGAGAGCAATCGCGGACAGTGATGGAGTAAAGGGTCCTAATCGCTAAGGCAAATTGGATACGAAAAAACGGGAGTGAATACCGGTTTTTAAGGGGTTTTCGGGCAACTCATTTTAGGCTAGAGTCTCGCCATGACGACATTATCCGATAAATCACACCCTTTGATTGTATCTCCACCTCCAGGCCCAAAGGCCCAAGCTTGGATCAACCGCGATCACGCTGTGACGTCGCCCAGCTACATTAAAGAATATCCGCTGGTCGTGGATCATGCCCGTGGCGTGTGGGTGACCGATGTCGACGGAAATCGATATTTAGATTTTATGGCGGGTATTGCTGTGGCCTCCACTGGGCATGCCCACCCCAAAGTCGTTGAAGCCATTAAATCCGCATCGGATAAATTTTTGCATATCTGTGGTACTGACTTTTACTACGAATCGATGGTCAAAATTTGTGAACGATTAGCCACTGCGGTCCCGGCCATGGGAGAGTGCAAAGTTTTTTTAAGCAACTCAGGCACGGAGGCTGTCGAAGGCGCGATTAAACTTGCACGCCATCACACGCGTCGCACGAAAATCATCGCATTTAAAGGCGGATTCCATGGTCGTACCTACGGGGCGATTTCCCTTAACGCTTCTAAAGTTACTCAACGCGCCCACTTTGGCCCCTTATTGCCGGAGGTTTATCACCTCCCCTATTCGAATCCCTTTCGCTGTGCTTACGGCCAACAAAAATCCTGGTGTGAATCCCAGTGCGTGTGTGGAAAAAAACTCGAGACCGATTGGTTCCCCTCCCATTTCGCCCCCGAAGAACTTGCTGCGATTATTGTAGAACCGATTCAAGGAGAAG
>JAIXVT010000012.1 GCA_027482725.1 Pseudomonadota bacterium
ATATATGCGACTGATGGGCCCTGCGGGACTACGTCGCGCTACGGAAGTAGCGATTCTGAATGCGAACTACATTGCGCGTCGTCTGGAGCATGCTTATCCCGTTTTGTATAAAGGTGAATCCGGTTGGGTGGCCCACGAATGTATTATTGATTTGCGCACCATTAAAGCTGAAACGGGTGTAGAGGTGGAAGACGTGGCCAAGCGGTTGATGGATTACGGATTCCATGCTCCGACAGTATCGTTCCCTGTTGCCGGCACAATGATGATTGAACCCACCGAGAGTGAATCCAAGGAAGAGATGGATCGCTTTATCGATGCGATGCTTGCCATCCATGCCGAGATTGAAGAAATACGCACGGGCTTGGCTGATCGTGCCGTGAATTTGCTCAAAATGGCGCCGCACACCCAAACTGTTATCGCCGCCGATCATTGGGACCGCCCCTATTCGCGCGAAAGGGCCGCGTTCCCCTTGCCTTGGGTGCGCGAGCGGAAGTTTTGGCCGTCGGTTTCACGGATTGATGGGGTGTATGGGGATAGGAATTTGGTGTGCTCCTGCTCCTAACCGGCAGCACAGAATGTGCTTGACGCAAATTATTCTAAGTCGCGCCCTTTTTTCTTAAGAAAATTGAGTACGCATCTATTGTGGTATTCAAAACCTATCATCAAATGCATTTTGAGCCGATCTTCTCGCTTGGTGGTGCACCAAGTCTTACGTGCCAGGCGATTTGTTGAGTATCGCGCCATTGCTAGGGTGTGATTTATCGAGAACAGAGGGTCAAAGCCTTTTTTAAGCTCATCAAAGGTATTCGGTTTAGATTCTTGGGCCCATGATGAGACGTGTATCCCTTTGGGAAATACCTTTTTAATAGGCTCAAAATAGAAATAGCACTTGTCAGTTTGAATCGTGAGATTCGCGGATACGTAGGGCTTTACTTTCGTCAGAAGTAGCTCAAACTTTTCGGGGCGTGAATCTTTAATTTCACCAAAAATCTTTTCCGCAGCTGTTCTTAATTTAGGATCATCCGGAGGAAATCGAGACAATTCGAAATCTAATACAAATCTGCTTTTTGAACAGGCAACAGCAATACTAAGCGGTGTTAATTGAGATTTTTCGAACGTTTTCGCTTCATCAATCTGGATTGTTTCAAATTTATTTTGTTGGATCACAGCCTTTTTCAGCGATTCAAAAGCGGTTTTGGACTGTTCATGAATACGTATAAAGCGTCTGACAATGGTCCTGCGGTCGTGACCCATCAATCGGGCAATTTGATTCTGGCCCGCGGATAAAATAAGGAATTCATGAATTTTTTTATCAATACCGCGGATTTTATCGTGACAGTATTTTGAGAATGTCGCCGCGGATAATGTGCGATGGCAGACTTTACACTGATATCTGGGCAGCTGTTTGCTATCTCCTTTTCGGGGATAGTAGCCTTTCCGGATGATTGATCCGATTTTTCGACCATAATTAAATTGAGCCCGTGTTTTGCAGCAGTTTGAGTGAGTCATTCCCGCTTATTAGCGAGAAATATGCCATGATTTTAGCGTGTTCCTGATCAGCGGTAAGCGGATCAGGAACACGGTGTGCTGCCGCTTGGGGGGAAATCAATTCCCCTGCACCACCACGCAATACTCGCCGTAAACGAACAGGGTGTTGTTGTATTCGTGGCTGAGGTTGGTGACTGCGGTGATCGCCGCCGCTTTCCTGGCGGCTTCGACGGATGCATCACCCCAAGCCACAATCCCCAGAACGTTTTTTGCGCAAGCCCGCCCCGCTTTTTTTCCAGGAGTCGAGTAGTTCGCCATTTCGCCCTCGGTGGTCCGAGTGATCAATGCAGCGCCCGTTCGTGAATAAAGACCGGTAGACGCACATCCTGAAAGCACAGCGCCCATAACAACAAACACCAATAAATTTTTCATGATATCTCCTTCAGAGCTATTAAGGGTTGAACCGCAGTATTTCCAGTATGCGGGTCAAACCCGTAAAATTCGACTGTTAAAAGGTTTCGTAAAATCCGTAACAAAAATTTTTTGCTCATCGTAACGTTCATTCATCCGGTTGGGGCTACGGTAAACTCGGGTATAAAATCCCATTTTGGGAGGTAAAAGTGTCCCTCTCGAATGAACGCAACGTGTTCGGCATCGTTACGCCCCATCCGAACAGAAAGCCCCCGTGAATACTGGCGGTAACAAAAAAATTCCTGAATGCGAAGGTGTGAGCGAATTCCCTTTATCCCCCCCGTTCCATCAACTTAAATCTAGTTGGCGTACCGCAAGTAAACTCAATAGCGGCCAATCGTCAAGGGCGCGGACGTATGTCTCGGTCCCGGGGATAAGTACCGTGTTCCGTGCGCGGGGGCCTGGGTCTGGATCTAGGTAAAATACTGAAAACCCCTTTAAATCCCGGCAAAAATGCAAGATCATCGCCGCGCACATCACGCACGGCTCTAGGCTGCACACCACCGCACCACCCAACGGCAATCTCCCCGTAAAATCGTCCGTTGCGCCCACGGGCCCCGGGCCGCCAGTACTTCCGCCCGTCATCACGGCCCGGAACACGGCCATTGTTTCCGCATGTTGGAAGGGTGCTGCGCCCCGCACAGCAGCCGAAATCACGCGAAATTCCGAATCCAAAACCACCGCTGCGATTGCCCGTCCTCCGGCACTCGCCCTCCCGCGCCGTCCTCCCAAAAGTAGATTTTGCGTTGGTACATCCCATTCGCGTACCGCGCGCCCGGCCGATACCACCGAATCAAATTTCATCTGTGTACCCTCTGCCAACGGCCGCAAAAAAACACGCTGCGCGCTCCCTGGTCTGGCATCATCGCGCCAGTCATCGCACCAGTCATGGCGCTGGGGGTCGCCAACCCCTGCCGTCCATAGGTCCTCGGTGTTTCTAATCGTCGCCAACTCAAGTCCGCCCCCCAACCCGGGCGAATCCTCCAAAGCATCCAAGTTCGGCGGATCAATCCACCTGACCCGTGGTGATCGCAACAGAGACAAATCTACTGGAAAATATTCGGCCACACGTTTCGCCAAAATGCGTAGCACCCCAAGGTCCCAAGCACCTAATCCACACGAAAGATAAATTTTTGCGCGGAGAATTCTACGAGCGTCTTGGGGGAGTGCAATCCATAATCCAAAAACTAAAGCGGTAAGCGCGGTATGGGGATGGGTCTGCCCCCTTGGAACTCGGGACACAAAAACATGATCATTGTAAATGATCCAAGCAAGATCGAATGCGCTCAGATCCGCCAATCTCGACATCCCCTCGTTCTTTTGCGCAGTCGTCGATATCTCGGGGGCCGTACCGCACTCGTCCACGTGAGATTATTCGCCATCACCGTGGTGCCCCCGACAGACACTTAGGGCAGTGTCGCTACGTATTCGGCATAGGCGCCGGCGTTCATCAGCCCATCAAATTGCACATGTGCATCCGGCGCAGAGAGTTCAATCATCCACTCCGTATGAGGAGCTGCATTGATGCGTGCGGGATCCGACACCAAGTCGGAATGGATCGCTAACACGCGTCCCCGAACAGGTGAGTATAAATCCGAAACAGCTTTAATGCTCTCCACGACACCAAAGGTTTGGTTTGCGGTTAAATCCGTACCGACTTTGGGGAGATCCAGATAAACAATATCACCTAAGGCACTTTGGGCATGATGTGTAATTCCCACCCGCAAAGTGGTGGCATTGATCAACTCGGCCCATTCGTGTTCTTTGGTGTACTTTAAATTTTCGGGGTAAGTCATGCGCCTTAGTTTCGCTTATAAAAAGGGGTTTTTACAACTTCAAACTCGTGCAGCTCCTCGCGCACCCGCACCCAGAGTCGTGTGCCCACGGTTTCATATGCGCGCTCTACCAGCGCTACGCCAATCGGCAATTTCAATGAGGGTGATTGTGTCCCGCTTGTGATGGTGCCCACGCGCAACCCCGCTGCATTCACCACATCGTATCCTTGCCTTGGAATAGCCCGGCCCAAAGATTGCACGCCCACTAGCGCACGCTTCACGCCCACGGCTTTTGCTGTTTCTAAGGCCGATTTCCCCACAAAATTAGGGTTCCCAAGCTTG
>JAIXVT010000039.1 GCA_027482725.1 Pseudomonadota bacterium
AAATCGGGCGAAAACGAAATAGACCTCAATTCGACCTGACCCGAAAGTTCTTTCAGCAGTCGAGAATCCTGGACTGACGCATGTTCCCCCGCGCCAACCCACAGGACAATTTTTTCTTGAGATCGCCCCTTAATCCAAGATCTCAAGACGGACTGAATGCACTCAGTCCCAGAGGCGCCAAATACGAGCTTGCCTTCATCACCGGGCCGATTCAAAGAAGACGCAATTATTTTTTTTGCTTGATCGAGTCTTGCCCGTAATCTTTGACCAGATTGGTGGGAGCTCGAAGGATTCACCCATTCGAGTTCACTTAAAATTTCGTTAATATGACTTTCAACTTCCGGATGGATCCCGGCACCCGAGTTAAAATCAAGAAATCGTGGGTTCTTGAGGAACATCGGAATTAGCTCCTCCCCCAGATCCAGCACTTACGGACCGAGCAGTTGCTCCCGCTCCGGGCTTAATGTCTCGTTGTCCGCGAGCCTTGCGAATGAGGTCTCCTACCGAAGCATCAGTGAGGTACTCCTGCATCAGGACGCCGAGGTTCTCGAAATAGTTTTTCGTTAAGACAAACTCGAGCGTATCGCTCTTGATGTCTCCGGTTCCGACGAGGTCTTTCGCTGGGTTGATGTTTTCGCCAACGCTGATGAGAACCTGCTTTATCGAGATTTCATCCATGGATTTTGCAAGAACATATCCACCACCGGGACCACGCACGCTTTTTACAACAGCGCCTTTCCTGAGTCTTCGGAAAAGTTGCTCCAGATAATGGAGAGAAATCTGTTGCCGCTCAGAAATCTCCTGCAAACGAACGGGTTTTCCGCTCGAATTGAATGTTAAATCTAAGATGGCTCGGACGGCATAGCGTCCCTTGGATGTTAATCTCATTTGGTCTTTCCTCAGCGCCCAACCCCGCAAAATCTTGAGCGTGATAGTTTTGTATCATTATCGAAAGGGTTCGGTCAACTAATCTTTCGCGACGCGTTAATCTCGGAAACGGCCCCTCTCGCTGCGCTCAACCCCCCATCAAACACATCTAAAATCATTTACTTTCAGCAACTTAACGCAACGCACGGGTCACCTTGAAGCCTCAAAATAAGGTTGTTGTTCAAAAACCCTAAACTTTACAAACCCTTAGCCATTTCCCTAAGCGCAGTGAGAGGGGCCGTTTGGACCCACCCCACCCCATAATCACCCCATGCCGTCCGTCCCATGAGATCCTGCTTCTAATTGTTAATAAAAGTTAACAATAAACCCTTCACCCCTGAGCCCTAAAACGGAGAATTTATGAAGAACCCCCATTTTCAATTTCGCATTTTGACATTGCCCCCCGAAATAAAACCAATCCTGCGCGACCTCAGCCCCCTACTTGCGCTGGCGCTTCTCACGACAGCCTGTTCAGGAAGAATCGTAGAGTCCCTTGATGCCAACGTAGAGGCCAGAAACGGCCAAAACTGGGCAGAACTGTCGGCCCAAGTTAACCTCGGCCGAACCACACTCCGCGAACGCCGAATCCCAGTAACGAATCCCCAGGGTTTACCGCTAGGGGAGATTCAAGTAGCTCCGGGTTCTAGCTCGGGGCGCAATCGAATCACCGCAAGCCTTAACCTCAGCGAAATTACCCGTTCACCGGCAATTTCAGGGCGAACTCTCCCTAACGGACGCAACCTCCCGCGAGCATTGCGCTTGCAGTCGCAAGACGCCGTGATCGGATTCCCTATCGCGGGGTCGGAGTCCCGAATCTATATCGGTGTTACTGCACAGAACGAAGCGATCGTGGGACTGGCCTTAAATATCCCGGGGTTGAATACCTTGGGAGCCAAGCTCCTCATCCCCGTGAACTTGTTTCTTCCTATTCGAGTGAGCCCAACAGTGAGCGGAGCCGGAGGGGTTTACACCAGTTTTGATCCACAAAAAAATGGGATTGGACTCTTTGTACGGGTGAAAACCCGAAATGCCGATCCCGTGCTAAATCTTGACGAATCCGCACTGAGCCTCGTTCACGGTGGGCCCGTTGTGAACGACGCCCGCCTAAATGATGATCGCCTCGATGAGAGCAAAACCGCACAAAATATCGCTGGTCGATTTTTCAATACCAACCAAATGCTCGAGGTGCGATGACCCTAAAGCCAAATCTTTTTTTGGCTCACCTAACCATCCAACCCCGAGACACCCAACCTAACCTAGGAGCGCCCGAAGAACGATCTTCGGGCGTTTTCCTACCCCGAGCATAGAGAGCCTACTCCCAAACCATCGCTCCTATGACCCCTATTCTGCCCAATTCTGAATCATCTGAGGAATCGGCGGCGACTCTAACTTTTCTCCCAATAGGGAAATGACCTCTGAAGGCGGAATGTTTCTCCCTGGCCCCCGCACCAAAGTTCGCGCATAGGCAACCGCGATTAAACGATTTTTTCGTTGAATACGATGCTCAAAGTAAAACCACTTTTGGTCCCAGCACAAAACACGCGTCACCATGTCATAAGACTGAAACGGCTTTAAACTCTGCCGAAATTTGATCATCACGGCCCCCACCAAGGGAGCCCACCTGTACTGAAGGGCCAATCGGGCCGTTCCCGTTCGTAGCAAAATATCAATTCGCCCTAAATCCATTACAGACAAATAACGGCCGTTATTCATGTGAAAATTCAAATCCAGGTCTGTCGGCATGACATAACCCCGAACCACAGAACTCTCTAAAGGTTTCAATTTTGTCCTAAATAAACCGTGAATAACGACAAATATCAGCCTAAACCATAAGTTCATACAAAACTCTCATCTAAAAAATCAATCCATTTTCCTAACGCTAACTGGGAAGAACTCTTCATCTTTGCATCCAGCCGAAAAAGCGCATGTTCAGCGCGGTCCAAATCCGACAAACTCCACAAGCGAGCGTATTCCGCACATCTCCGCAACTTTGTCGGCGCTCCCCGATGAGACAACTTAACTTGGCGAATTGTCCATGCCATCAATCCCACAAAGGGAATCGCATCTTCGGGATTAAGACTCCAACTCAATAAATGAGTTCGCGCGATCAACGGCTTTTTCGCAAAGAACGCCTCTAAAAACCACTCAGGTTTGGCGTCTGCCGACTCCGCCGCCAGCAAATCATTTCTTTGATCTCCAGCAAGAGCCATTTTTTTCAGCTCTTGAGAAAGAATCTCCAAGCTCCAAGGATCAAGACCATGTAAAGCCTCGTACTCACTATCTGTTAGCGACACTTTTTCAGATCGAGCCAAAGACTCTATCCAGCGCCCACGGTCGGCCTCCATTACGGGCTCCGCTTCTGAGACGGAAATCTCGGAATCAAAAAGTTTCTTGGTGGTTTTTTTTCTAGAATCCAACTTCGATCCTACAAAAACGATAATAGAATCCAGTTCACTTAATTTCTTGGGGCCCCCTCCCTCGGCCTTCTGCTCAAACCGCTCAAGCCAAGCGTCAAAGCCCTCAGGAGATTTGGCTTCATCCCAATTTTGAATGATCGTGAGCTTAAACCCGCCGCCAAAAAGTCCCAGTGTTTCCGTTGAATCCAAAACTTCTGAAGCCGTTTTTGATGTGGCAGAAACGCTTTCGAAATTAAATTCATTGCGTTCGATTTCAGAAAAAACTCTCGACTCCAGACGCTTCACCATTTCTCTAATTTTCAACCGTTCAGAACCAAAAAAGTAGTAAACGGGCCTAAACCTTTGGGACTCGAGCTCTTTCTGAATAACGCGCAGTTCGACTCTGGACACACCCGACACTGTACACAAGCACCCGTTGATTGAAAAGAAAAGCGCTTCGGATTACACTGATCCGCTATGACTACGACTCCACAGAGATTTAAGACACCCAGGCAACGCGCCCGAGAGTCGGCTTTTCAGATCTTGTTTAAAATTGCTGACCCCACCCAAGAGAACACAGGCCTGTCCGGCAAAATTGAAACTGAAATCGACGCGGAGCTTGAGCACTTTGAAACGCCAGCAAGCGCGCGTGATTTCGCAAAACGACTGGTCATGGAATCTTTATCTCACCAAACTGAGGTAGACCAGATGATCGCAAAGCACCTTAAAAACTGGCGACCAGAACGTGTGGCCTACGTGGAGAAAACACTTCTCCGGCTAGGGACCTCCGAACTCCTTTATTTTAAAGATGTACCCGCAAAAGTCACTCTGGACGAAGTGATTGAACTCGCACGAGACTACGGATCGGATCAGGATGCCCCGTCCTTTATAAATGGGGTATTAGACGCAGTTGCGAAAGAGCCCCAAGCAGTCGCTGGCAAGGTTCCGTCATCGGTCTAACGGGTGTATAAGCTAGGTCTTTTTTTCCCCCTTATTTTGTTTTTTTAATTGATGGCAAACTAAGAAAGTGGAGTGGGCGATGAACAATCCCGAATCAATCCCAAAATCCTTCGCAAGCGCAATAAAAAGCATGTTTGCAGATGGGATTCTTCTGCGTTTTCGGGCAGAAGATCGTCCTCTAAAAAACGGGATCGGAAAAGTGGATTGGATTTTTGGCGGCCTATTTACCCAGTTTCTGAGAGAAGGACGTATCGACATCGACTCCAATCAACCCACCTATGTCCCGATCTCTTGGGGAACCCACACGTTTCACTGCCTTCTTTTGCCCGAGGAGGGAAAGGACATCACAACCCTCTTGACGCCCCTCTTAGCCATTCCTGCAAAACACTGGATTACTCTTGCAGAAGACTGGGAAACTCCCTTGGGAAATATTTTCGAAAAAAACCTGATCACGGAGAAACGCTTGTGGATCTTGAATTCCTAAAGAAAGCCGCAGCCGAAACTCGAAGTTTAAGCGCAAAAGAAATCGGGAGAACACCCGATTTTAAGCCGGACCCGCTTCAGCTTGAAGCATTTAAGTTTTTTGAATCTCAAATTCAACTCAGCCTGAGACTCGCTCCTCACCGCAACGCCCCGAAGACCCCTTTAAAGCCCCAAAAGTCTTTGACTCAAAAAGTGCTATCAGCTCAACCCTCGACCCACGCCGCTACAAATTTCTCTACGGCATCGAATCGTCTTTCCCACCAAAACTCCCAAAATCTCCGCGTAGACGAGGCCGTGGTAAAAAGACTCATGGAAATTCGGACCAAGCTCAAACCCTCAGCACGCATCATCCGAGCATCACCGCCGTCCCCGCTAAAGCCGTCCCAATGAAGCCTGTGCATCTCTTAACTCCCTGGGGAGACGTTTTATTTCAAGTCCGAAACCTTCACTTGGAGCTTTTCGCACTTCATCCTGAAAAATTTCAACTCACTGCAAATCAAGACCATCCCCTTTATGAGTTTACTTTTCCGCACAGCCAAGGCTCTGGAGCCTCAACCCTTTGGGACAATGTTGCTCCCGCCACGGAAATCATCGAATTTCACGCGCTAGAGCGCTTTCTTATCGAAGGCCCTCTCAGCCCCATAGATTTCATTACAAAAGACGATGAAAACCGTGTCATTCAAAACGTGCTCTGCTACTATGAGGCGCAGGGTTTTTCAAAAGAGACCGTGGAGCAAATTCTCAACACATGCCGAGAATCTCGCCACGAATCATCGACAAAGCACCCCAAGCTAACCCTAGTGAGGAACTGAATGAACATCGAAACGCTTGCCAAAGATTTCAAAGCCCAGTTCAAACAAGAGGGTCACGTCCTTTCTTTCGGTGAATACCTCAGACGCGTAGAAGAAAATCCCAAGCTTCACCTCCGATCCGCGTCGGCCTACGCGGCGGACATGATGGATTATTTTGGAAAATCTGGCGCACGATTCAAGCTTTTCGATTTTCCAATAGAAGGTGTTACACAAAAAACAAGCGGACATGAACGGGTTCAAAATGAGATCTATCGCTTGCTCCGCGCCTTTTCAAAGGGTAACTCTCCGCAGCGACTCATTCTTCTTCATGGTCCCAACGGATCCGCAAAAAGCACGTTGATTCAGTCCGTTCAACAAGGATTAGAAAAATATTCACGATCCGAAGAAGGCCCTCTCTACACATTTTCTTGGATTTTTCCGGTTGACCGATATGTCCGGGGGGGGTTGGGTCTACAGGCTAAACCCTCCGAAACCGAAACCAAAATTTCATCTTATGCGGAACTGAGTGATAACGACATCGCCTGCATTATTCCTTCGGAGCTCCGAGACTCTCCGTTGTTGCTGTTGCCTGCCGAAAGCCGCAAGTCTTGGATCAAATCCTTGGGCATACCTTCTCATCTTGCGGGGAGGCTTGCCTCGGGAGCGCCGTCGCACCGCGACCATCTCATATTTGAGGCCCTTCTTAAAAACTATCAAGGTGATATCGCTCAGGTCCTACGGCATGTTCGAGTAGAGAGGTTTTTCTTATCGCGGCGCTACCGCAGTGGCGTAGTGACGATTGAGCCCCAACTGCACGTCGATGCGCATTATCAACAACTCACTTTAAATCGGAGCTTGAGCCAAATCCCTACTGTGCTCCAAGGTTTAAACCTGTTCTCGGTAAGTGGCGACCTTGTCGATTCCAATCGCGGCCTGATTGACTATGCCGACCTGCTCAAACGCCCCATGGATACGTTCAAGTACCTTCTTACCGCTTGTGAACAAGGACAAGTTGCGGTGGGAAACACCATCGTTCAACTCGATACTGTTTTTATGGGATCATCTAACGAACTTCAGTTAGACGCTTTTAAAGAGTATCCCGATTTTGCAAGCTTTAAAGCCAGAATAGAACTTGTTCGGGTCACTTATCTTCTCAAGCTCTCTGATGAACTCGAAATCTACGCCTCCGTCCTTGATAACCTGAAGGACGAAAAATCCATATCTCCCCACACCGCTTGGACGATCGCTTTTTGGGCCGTTCTGACGCGATTAAAAAAACCATCCCGTGATCGGTACACGCCAGAATTGGCATCGCTTGTCGACCGGATCACGCCTCTTGATAAATTGTACATGTATGAAACGGGCGAAATCCCCGAGCGCTTCTCGACCGAGGAGCGTAAACTTCTTCGGGGAATTCTTCCCCAAATCCAGGAAGAATACGGGAATATTCCTTTTTTCGAGGGCAGATCGGGAGCCTCGGCCCGAGAACTCAAGTCCCTCCTCATCGATGCTGCACAAAACCCCGCATATAAAGTGCTCTCTCCACTAGCCGTGATTCAAGAGTTAAAAAAGTTCGTTAAGAGGACGGGCGAGTATGAGTTTCTGCGGCAAGAATCCATCGAGGGTTATCATGCTTTTGAAGCGTTTATCGAGGTGACTACGGTCGAGTACATACGACTTATTGATCGTGAAATCCGTGAGTGTCTTGGTCTTTACGATCAAAAACAGTGGGCGGACTTTATGAAAAAGTACGTTCTCCATGTCTCGGCCCTCTTAAAAAATGAAAAAATAAAAAACACTATTACCGGAGATTATGACCCGCCGGATGCTTCATTGATTTCAGAATTTGAATCCATAGTCGAAGCCCCTGTAGAACCCTCACTCAAAGAAAGTTTTAGAAAAAGTCTCATCACTCAAATTGCGGCTTGGTCTCTAGACCACCCCGGATCACCCGTGGACTACTTCAAGGTCTTCCCCGAGCTTCGGCAAAAAATTGAAAAACACTATTACGAGGGGCAAAAGAACCTTCTCCAAAAAATGAGTCGAGCATTGAAAATGTTCGGGACCGAACATGACGACCACACCGATGAAGGCTCTATCCTCGCGCGGCAGACGATTAATAACATGCAACAACGTTTTGGATATTCCGAAGTGGGTGCCATCGAGGTCATTGCTTTTCTTTTAAATCGAAAATACGCCAATTAGTAAAAAGACACTCTCTGGTGCCCCATAGGTGACCGTCGTTCATGTCAGATAAATTTGAAAAACTCACTCAAAACACGTACACGGTAACGCATTCTGTGGGTCCCCATCAGGCTGGTATTCGATTAGACCAATTTCTTCGCGATCGATACACCAGAAGGTCTCGGGAACAGCTCAAAAAAGCAGTCGAATCAGGAGCGG
>JAIXVT010000176.1 GCA_027482725.1 Pseudomonadota bacterium
GTGTTGATCCGGGTCTGGGGGGAGCGGTTTTAAACGCTCTAGGGAACTCCGATAGTGCCGGACTCCAGCTGTGGGATTTGATGTTGGCCGAGGCCCCATTTCCCGGCAATCAAGCGGCGCAAATGATTCAACAATTCTGGAGCGCGTATAATGGGGCGTCTCAACCCAAATCCTGTTTTGTGCCGCGCCCGACCACAGCTACCGAAGTGGTTTGGGATACGAAACACGGCCGCCTTTTTGTCAACGGGATCGAGTCGTGCACAATTCCCAACTTTTCACGTGAACAGATTCAGGCGCTCCGCTGGTCCCCCACAAACGGAAATTTAATCGAGTGGAGCACCCACCAAGGGGATGTAGATCCGGCTTCAGCTTTTGTATCCGCTCAATCTTTAGCGGGGACAACGCGCCTTTCCCCGCGCCAAGAGTTGCTGAGCATTGTGACCCCGTACCTGTGGTTGGACCCCACTGCGGGGGTGCAGGATTTTGGGGGCAATAACTGGAGTTGGCAGAGTACCGATGCCCTGTCGTCGGTGACGTTTACGCCAAACCCGTCGGTGGGTGGGGCGCAGATCTTATTTGACGGGGATGCCGCTCTAGAGGTTCAGGGCGGGGCTAGCGGAATCAGTTGTGGGTCCTGCACGCTCAGTCAGTTTGAGGGACTCACTTGGTATTTTGCCCTGTCTTCAACGGGGCAGGGGCGGATTTATGATCGGAGTTTGGATAACTCGAATATGGAGGTTGCCAATATCGACGGCTCGGGGCCTTTGAATCTATTTTCAGATTTGGACGGCGTAGGGCGTTCTTTATGGTCCATGTCAGTGGTAGTTCCCAGTACCGCTGCAACTATCGTGAGTTTTAAGTTTACCGCACCATCGTCCCATGTTTCTGGGACGCCGGGAATTTGGGGCGAGGTGTCGGGGGTGCGCGAGGTGGGGCAAGCCTACGGCGCGGGCGGGTATAGTGATCCCGCAGGGATATTATCCTTATTTGGATCTTACAATGCGTCGAATAGTTTTGCAGGGTCGGTTTACGAAGTGATTGCAGTTCAGGGGCAGCCGAGCGAGGTCACCCATAAAAAAATTCTAAATTACCTGAGGGCTCGGCATGCAATCCCGTAGCTCCTCATTGAGGGTGGCAACATCAGAAAAGCAGGGTTTTAAGTTTATTGAGTTAATAAATGAATTCCACTGAGTCATTGTCCTCCACAACTTCCCCCTTGCCGGTTCTCCAAAGTTTCTCTACACTCAACAGTTCTATGAAAAGAAAAACGAAGAAAGCCGCCGCAAAGCGCTTTAAGCTAACTGCGACAGGTAAAGTTAAGTTTCAACGAGCAGGTCGTCGTCACTTGCTCAGCAAAAAATCTAACGAGAAAATGTTAGGCCTTCGTTCAACAGGTTACATGATGGATGGCGATGCTCGCCACGTTCGTCGTTGTTTGCCTTACGGTGCCTAGACAAAAGTCAGACAAAGAATTTAACTTTTTAGACATTAAACAGGAGTAGACCATGCCTCGCGCAAAACGCGGTACGAAACGCCGCACAAGACATAATAAATTACGTAATAAAGCCGAAGGCTTTGTTCTTGGCTTAGGGAGTCAAATTCGTCGTACCTCAGAAGCCATAGACCGCGCAGGCGTTTATGCGTATCGGGATCGAAAAGTAAAAAAACGTGATGCACGTGGATTGTGGATCACTCGTTTGAACGCTGCTGCAGGCGCGCAAGACATTTCTTACAGCCGTTTGATCAACGCACTTAAAAAAGCAAACGTGATGATCAATCGCAAAATGCTTTCTGAGATTGCCATTCACGACCCTAAAGGGTTCGAAGGAATTGTGGCTCAGGTGCGTTCATTAGCTCCTGCAAATTAATCGGATCGTCCTCAGGAAAAGCACAACCTGCGATGATGATCAAAACAGAACTTGAGCGTCTTGCAGACCAAGCGCTCCAAGCTATTCAGAACGCGAACGCTCTTGAAGATCTCGAGGCCGTTCGCGTTTCTTATTTGGGGAAAAAATCCGGCTTTACGGAGATCATGAAGTCCTTGGGGCAGATCGATCCCTCCGAACGCCCTGCGGTAGGCCAATTGGCCAATCAACTTAAGGCCAAGATCGATCAAGAGCTCACCCAGAAAAAAAACGATTTAGAAGCCGTGGCGCTATCGGCACAGCTTAAAGCCCAAGCTTTAGACGTTACGCTCCCGTCACGCCGTCCCCATGGCGGATCTTTGCACCCGATCACCACTACCGTGCGCCGGGTTAACGCGATTTTGGGGCGTTTAGGTTTTGAGGTCACCACCGGCCCCGAAGTGGAAACCGAATTTTTAAATTTTGAAGCGGTTAATATCCCTAAAGATCACCCCGCGCGAGACATGCAGGACACATTTTTTATGGGTCCAGGAATTGTTCTGCGCTCCCAAACATCGCCGGTGCAAATGCGGGCCATGCAGTCGCAACCTTGGCCGGTGCGGATTCTTTGTCCGGGCGCGGTCTACCGCTGTGATTCAGACGCCACTCATTCGCCCATGTTTCACCAAATTGAGGGATTATGGGTGGACCGTCAGGTGTCGATGGCAGATTTGAAAGGCACCTTAGATTTTTTAGCTAAAGAACTTTTTGGAAGTCAGGTCAAAATCCGCCTTCGCCCGAGTTATTTCCCGTTTGTGGAGCCCGGCGCCGAAGTCGATGTGTCCTGCATGTTGTGTGGCGGAAAAAATCCAACGTGTCCCGTGTGCAAGGGCACCGGCTGGTTAGAGATTTTAGGCGCGGGGATTGTTCATCCGCGTTTATTTGAAATCGCCGGATACAACCCAAAAGACGTCTCGGGTTTTGCTTTTGGAATGGGCGTCGAGCGCATTGCGATGCTTTTGCACGGAATTCCGGATCTTCGGCTCATGTTCCATGGTGATCAGCGGTTTTTAGCGCAATTTACCGGTGTTTTCCGGGGGTCGGAATGAAGATCTCTCTGAAGTGGCTTAACGAATTCGTAGACCTAAAAGACCTGACCCCGGTTCAGGTTGCCGATGCGTTGACCGCTCGCGGGTTTGAAGTTGAAGACTTTTCGCGACAAGACAAGGGTTTTGAAAAAGTGGTCGTCGGTCAGATCGTTCAGAAACTCAAGCATCCCGAAGCAGACCGACTGAGCCTTTGCACCGTAAATCCCAAGGGCTTGGACGCCGAATCGTCGGAGTTTTTAGAAATTGTTTGTGGTGCTCAGAACATGAAAGTGGGGGACAAGGTCCCGCTTGCGCTGCCCGGCGCTCAATTGCCTAACGGTGCAAAAATTGAAAAAGGGAAAATTCGCGGAGTGGTCTCTAATGGGATGCTCTGCTCTGAGCAAGAGCTCGGACTCAAAGACACCTCGGACGGACTCCTCATTTTCCCTCAAGACACCCCGGTGGGTTGGGCGGTAGCGGACGTTTTAGGGCTTGATGATACGTTGTTCACGTTAAAACTCACGGCAAATCGCGGTGATGGATTGTCTCATCGTGGCATAGCACGCGAACTTGCAGCGCATTTCGGCCGAAAGCTCATCCCGATGCGTATTCAAGATTTATCTGGGGCAGCCCAGGCCACAATAGCGGTCAGTACAGATGTGGGCGAAGACGCGCCCCAGTTTTTCGGAGTAGAGATCCGAGGCGTAAAAGTGGGACCATCACCGGGATGGTTGCGTCGGCGCTTGGATTCGATTGGATCCAGATCTATTAATAACGTCGTAGATGTTTCGAATTTGCTGATGTTCGAGCTTGGGTTTCCCGTTCACATTTACGATCGGGATCGGCTCCAAGGGGACCGCATTTACGTGGCAAAATCTGTTCTGGGCGAATCGCTGAAGCTGCTGGATGAAAGCACTGTGCGGTTGACCGGCGAAGAGCTCGTGATCAAAGATTCAAGTGGAACAATTGGACTTGCAGGGGTGATGGGCGGAGCCAGTACCGAAGTCAGGTCCGATACCAAAAATGTTTTTTTAGAATGTGCAGAGTTTAATCCTACGTTGGTGCGCCGGGCGGCGTTCCGGTTTCAAAAAAGGTCCGAAGCGTCGTTGCGTTTTGAAAAGGGCATCGATGCCGGGGGTCTCCGCGAAGCCATCTCCCGTCTCTCTGAACTTGTTGTAAAAGTTTGTGGTGGAGAGGTAACGGGGGTAACCCAAATCGTCACACCTTGGCGTAATGCTGCTGCAGAAGGCCGTTTGCGACGGATGACGGCATCACTCAGCAAGGTCAATGCGATCTTGGGGATGGCCGTAGATCGTCCCAAGACCGAAGAAATTTTATCCGGCCTTGGATTCAAAGTGTCGGGAACGGGGGATCTCTTGAGCCTTGAAATCCCGTCTTACCGTCTGGATATAGATCACGACCAAGACATCGCCGAAGAAATCGCGCGCAGCTTGGGTTACGACGCCATACCCTCCACTATCCCGGCATTGACCAGCGCTCCGGCCCTCCGGCACGGACAAGTTTTTGCGCGACGCCAAGAGATGTTGGAGCGCACCAAAGATGTCTTTGCGTCGTTAGGTATGCGCGAAACGATGAGTTTTGCGTTTGCATCAGATGCCGCAATTAGGGCAACGGGTGTCGATCCTGAGGTAAAAATTCAAAATCCCATGTCCCAGGATCAGGCGTGGATGGTGCCCTCTCTCTTGCCGGGATTGCTTGCGGCATATTCCGTTAATGATCGGCATCATTTTGGATCTGAACCCTTATCGGTGCGCTTGTTTGAGCTTCGGCCGGTGTTTTTATCCGATGACCAGTCCCAGACGAAAGTGCGTGAACCTTGGCATTTATCATTTTTGCTCTCCGGTTTTGCAGAGCAAACAACGCTGAAAACCGCCGAGCGGGAAATCGACTTCTACGATGTTAAAGCCGCGGTCGAATCTTGGATCGAGCGTTTAGGTCTACGCGGGGTGCGTTTGCGGCCGATTCGCGATTTGAGTGCGGCCGATCAAGTCCGGTTCCATCCCGGTCAGGTCATGGAAATTGTGGCAGGTAAAGAACGTGTGGGGGCGTTTGGGCGGATTCATCCCAAACTCCAAAAAGAGATCACCAAGCGCCAGACCCCCATTTTTTGGGGGGAATGGAACATGGAGTCTGTGATCAAGCTCTGGTCCTCGGGTGTAGAGTCGTTTCAGTCGTGGTCGTCCTTTCCCACTATGGAGCGGGATTTTTCATTGCTGGTGGGTCATCACATCAGTGCGGATCAAATTACACAAGTTTTGTTTAAGGCGGGGAAGCCCTTGGTGCAGCAGGTCAGATTTTTTGATCGCTACACGGGACCCGGGCTTGCCGAAGGACAATCTAGCGTGTCTGTACGCGTGATTTTTGGCCAAAACCAGCGGAGCTTAGAAGAGTCTGAGGTCGAAACGGCTTCGGTCAAAATTATAGACGGATTAAAAAAGGATTTAGGGTTAACGTTACGAGCGTGAGGGTGCTATGGCATTAACGAAAGCTGATCTCGTCGAAACAATTCATGAAAACGAAGGGTTCTCCAAAAAAGAAGCCACCGATTTGGTGGATTTTATTTTTGATCAGATCAAGAACTCCCTTCGGTCTGGGGATAAAATAAAAATCTCTGGCTTTGGAAATTTTATTGTTCGTGAAAAAAAA
>JAIXVT010000314.1 GCA_027482725.1 Pseudomonadota bacterium
GCAGACGACACGAATTTCAAGGAAGAAAGTTTAGAAGCGGGCATCAAAACCTCATTAGGAAGCTTTAAAGATCGAATGACCTGCAAAGGGGTGGAAAAAGGGATGCCAAACATCATCCAACAAACCGGCGTTGTAAAGGAAGCATTGACGATAGCGAAGCTCGTGGATTACCAACCTCAGTCGGTAGAGATCAAAAATCAAGACTCAAGCACCAAGACAACTTTCATAAACACCCTGACAAAAAACGAAGAGTCTCCAGATAACTTGATTCTCATTAACTTTAATCAAAAATCGGCAACAGACGACGCCGAAGTGGGCCATATTGCGGTAATCGGGGCCTATGATGCCTCTAAAAAACGAGTATTGGTTCTCGATCCTGACCGGGACTACTACGAACCGTATTGGGTATCCGTAGACCACCTTTTAGAGGGAATGAACACCCTCGATTCATCAAAACAGTTTAATCGCGGATATATTGTGATCGAAAAAGTGAAATAACCGGTTTTTATACCTTTGGTGTTTAAAAAGATTTTGGGTAACCCGAAGGGAGGTGTTAGAATCTGCCTACGGGTTTTTTATGGATTTTCGGGAGTACTTGCAGTCAGAGTTCTCAAGGATCAAGCGCAAAAAAGCGAATTACTCGCTCCGCGCTTTCGCGAAATCGCTTGGGGTCAGCGCCCCGACCTTATCGGGCTACCTGAACCAAAAGCGCTCATTAAGTTTCAAAAAGAAAATAGAAATCGCAAAACGAATGAGTTTAAGCCAGGGAGTGATCTCCGCTTTGGAGATCGAAGGGATAAATGCCATTTCAGAAACCCTTCCCAACGACCAATCCCATTCGTTGAAATACGGGACGCTTCAGGGCGATCGTCTTATTGCATTTGAAATCTATCAGCTCAGCAAGATCAGTGGGTTTCAACTGGACAGCGCTTGGATTTCCAAAAAGCTCGGCTACCCCAAAAATGTAATTGATGACCTGGTCAAAGAGCTCAGGTTACAAGGTATTTTTGAACCGAAATCCACGGAAAAACATGCCTCTACGATTGTTAAGTTCAATAGTGAATCCGAGTTCGAGGAAATCCTAAAAAGACTCAATGAGCGTTCTCTCAACTCACTCAAAACAGTGTCGAGAGATCATCGGTATCACCATTTTTTTTGCATTCCGACCATACCCGAAGATGTAAGCCAGATTAAGAACGCCTATCTTGAGTTCATTTCAAAAGTGGACAAGATTTCAAGAATGAGGCGAAACAAAAATGCTGTCTATCTTATGAGTTTTTCAGCTTTTCCGATAACTCTGGATCAGTCCAACACCGAGGTTAAAAGTGAAAAGAACAGTGCTTAAATTGTCTATAATTTTGTTCTTTTTTGTCTCTCAGGTGTCCTTAGCGCAAGGCCTGGGTGGGGGAATTGGGGGCGGCGGTGAAGGCGGCAATTTGAATGACTTGGCACCACGCGAAGGCCTGCATTCGGCACTGGATGCCGCCAAAGCGCTTGTAGAGTTTGGATCCGCTTGGTCCAAGCTATCGACTCCGATCAACAACAGGAACGAAGAGAAAGAAGCAATAGAAAGATTTGTCCAATCATTCACACAAGAGAAACGAATCCCGAAAATACGGCAGTTTGGAATTTTTAAGACAAACAAAATCCATTGGTCGAAGCTCGACAAAACAGCCAAAAAAAGCGTGGCTATTCAGCAGGTCTCCGACGATCAGTACCTTAAAGTATACAAGACATTGACCCTCTCCCAAGATCCTATCTCTGTATCGAAGAATGCGGTAACAGATGTGAATAACCAATCGATTTGGGTATCGAGAAACTATTTTTTTGCGGAGCATTGGACTGACGCTTTACTCACCTATGGGAACTTTGATGCCTCAAATCATCTAGAATTTGAGATGAAGTTGGCTCAAATGACGTTAATGCTTCACGAATTTTTTGTGGCGACCTTCATTGAAAGTTCCGGAAAATACTCCCTTTCTCTCGATTTTCGAATTGCCATGCGGGCCTGCTTTCGGCTTGATGAATGCCGAAAAGTTATCCCACTTGGAAAAAAATACTTGGGCAATGACTCATCCGACTAGCGTTTCAAATCATGAAACACTTTGGGCAACCTCGCCGCGCATTTAGATTGAGAAAGCTCCGTTTCCCCCTTAAGGTTAAGAACATCTAGGAACAACAACCAAGAAACAAGCACACCACACGGCGAGAAGACGAAAGTTATTTCGCCGTATTTGTTTTTGCTGTTGTTGCGTTCGTCACCACCAGCGCGCATAGGATCCAGGAGTTACCGCTATTTGAGGCATAGGGTGATCACCATCACTCTGTTCATGAAACAGTGTCTTTACCGAATAAACCTGAACATGCACCGCCTCAAAACTCCGCTGAACTTTTCCATCAATCCATAAAAACGGTGTTGTTTTTAAAATTTCCCGACTGGCTTCAAAAACTTTTTTAAAAAACACCAAATCCAAAATTCCTGTCTCGTCTTCTAGTGTCGCAAAAGCGGTTCCGTTTGCCGTTGGTGGTCGTTGCAAAACAATAGACAACCCTACAAATCGGACACGGGTTCCGTGAGAAAGATTTTTAATCTGCTGGTGCGTTAAGAAGGACCTCTTTGCGCCCGACACCCCTTGCCCCTGTAATCTTTCCCGAACCCACAGCATGGGATGCCCTCGCACGGAAAGTCTCATTGCCTTAAAATCGGCAACCACCTGATCAAAATCCTGCATAGGCTTTAACTGCTGGCGCTCAAATAACAAACCTTGAGCCTCTTTAAATAATACCATCTGCTGTGCTTGCGGCGAACTCTGCCAGAGCAATAAAATTTGGCTTAAAGACTCGCGTGAGTTTAGCCCTAACCCTTCAAATGCACCGGATAATGCAAGCTTTGCCCATTCGCCTAAATGAAATCCCGGAAAAGAAAATACCGCAGCAAGAATACGATCCACATCTTCATGGGGCTTTAGGACCGAACGCTCC